>NZ_JBYCLC010000359.1:0-18875 GCF_057473685.1 Mycobacterium sp. TH-M116
GCAGGGGCGAAAACTCAGAACAGCGAGAGCAGATCCAGCGCGATGGTGCTCAGGTTGGGCGCCAGGTCGGCGGCCAGCACCGAGCCGATGTCGGTGACCGCGGCCGGGTCGAAGGACAGCGACAGCGTGGCCGGGTCGAACGCCGCGCTGAACGCGGCCGGGTCGAACGCCGCGGGATCGAATGCGGCGGGATCCAAACCCAGAGCGGAGCTGAGGTTGCCGAAGATCAGGTTGCCCAGCTGGTTGAGGTCCCCGCTCAGGGTGGCCGCCGTGGCGCCGCCGCTCAACGCGGGAACGATGTAAAGGCGCGGCCAGGTGTTCACCAGGTCGTTGAGCAGCCCGGAGGTGTTCCCCGGCAGGTCGGACCAGGTCAGCAGCCCCGGGACGGCGGAGGGTTCGGTCACGCCGTTGAGGAAACCTCCGACGGACATGGCGGGCACGTTCAGCAGGTCGACGAACGCCGTGGCGAACTGCCCGGCGGTCGCCGCGTCCAGCGCCGACTGCACCCCGTTGGCCGTCCCCTGAGCCCCGGCCAGCATCGCGGTGAAGACGTCACCGACCATCGACACCAGGATGTAGGGGATCTGGTCGGCCGCATTCCCCAGATTCGCCAACATCTCGCCGGGAATGCTCGCAAGGTTCGACAACGGAGTCAGCAGCGGAGCCAGATCAGCCAGCAGAGCCTGGTTGAAGATGGACACCGATTGGCTGATGTCCCCCGCCTGGATACCCGCGAACAGCGTTTCAAAGTTCGCCGGCAACTGCTGAGTGAGCAACGTGCCGATGTCGGCGGCCAGCCCCTGCAGGTTGCTGCCCGCGTCATTGGCGAACCCGATCTGGTTGCTGATCACCTGCGACAGGATCGGGAACGGGTCGGCGAGCCACTGCGTGGCGACCTCGTCCACGTTGGTGAACGCGCCGCTGAACACGTTGAGCCATTCGACGATCGGGTTGACCGCCGGCGGAATCGAGGTCGCCGCGGCGCTCAGGTCGCCCATGTCCAGCGACCCGGGCAGGGTCGTCGCGATGTTGGTGGTGACCTCACCGATCGAGGCGGCCATCGAACTGGTGAGCCGCACCGCGCGCTCCGAGATGTCGGCGGCGATGGTGGGCGCGACCGGGTTGACCGCGATCAGGCCGGCACCGACGACCGCGACACCGGCCGCCAGATACGGCCTCATGCGCGTTGCCGAGCCGGATGATCCCGACTCGGCAACCACCCGACTCGGATCCAAGGCTGAAATCACAGCTCCTCCTTTGCCGAGGGCGGTTTGTGATACGCATCACTCCGCGATGACTGACCCTACCTGGGGGCAGCACCGCAAACAACACGTGTTGAGTGCGTTCACGGCCTGCTGAACTGTGGCAACGTGCCACAGAACTGGCAACGCCGTCAGTCCGGCGCGTCGTCGGAATGCACGGCGTCCGAATTCACGTCGTCCGAATTCACGGCGTCCGAATACACGGCGTCCGAATACACGGCGTCCGAATTCACGTCGTCCGAATGCGCCCCATCCGAGTGCACGTCGTCCGAGTACACCTGAACCGGGACGTCGTCGGCCCAGGGCTGGCGGGTCACCATGTCGGCGACCTTGACGAACCCGCGCTCGAACTCACCGGTCGCCGCGTCGACCAGGCGGTACTGCTGGGTCTGCCGGTGGATCGGCTGCGCGTCGAGCAGGACGACACGCACCTCCCCCGGAGCGAAGTGGCAGCGCTGCTGCAAGGCGGCGATCAGCTGCTCGTTGTGCATGTGGCCGTCACCGAAGTTCCAGCCGATCGCGGTGCTGCAGATCCGCTCGCCGTCGGTGATCACATAGTCGTCCTCGTTGCAGCCCGCCATCGCGCGATGGGCCAGGGTGAACAGCGCCCGGCCGTGAGTGTTGAAGCCGCGGAACGCATACCCCATGTAGATCGGGATCTGCGCCGCCTCCGGGCTGCCGTAGAACCGCTCCAGCTGGGCCTGCGGCATGCTGGCGATCGCCACGATGCCCCGGCTGATCTTGTCGTTCGCCGATCCCTTGATGCACCACAGCGTGGTGTCCCAGTTGCCGGCGTAATACCGCATGCCCGGCAGAAACGAGATCTTGCGGGGAAACATGTTGCCCAGCGCGACGGTCCCCGCGACGACGGCGAAAAGGATCGCCACCGGTACCGGGTGTCGCACGTCAGCGAGCCCCAGACGGGCGTACGCGACGAACAGCGACAGCACCCCGAAGATCATGAAGACGTTCCACTCCAGCGGCACCCCCATCGGGATCGACACCAGGATGCCCAGGTGAAAACACACCATCACGATCGCGGCCACCATGGTCGGCTTGCCGCCGTGGGAGAAGAACAGCACCAGCGGCACCAGCATCTCGATGGCCGTGCTCAGGTGCGCGAGCCACCGCGACATCCAGCCGGGCCGCAAGTCTTCCGGGAACTTCTCGAAGAAGCGGCGTTTGAGCCAGCGGGGCCGCACCAGCGGATTGTTGGACATCATCGTGGAGATCACGAACGGGAAGTGCTTGTTGAGCTTGGAGGTCGCCGCGCCCATCCAGATCACCAGGAACACCAGCTTGGCGGCGACAATCATGTCGACCGCGCCGAACAGGAAGGTCACCGCCAGGCTGGCATAGACCTCGCCGCGGGCGGCCAAAAAAATCACCTTGTCTCGCAGGCCGAGCACCCCGAGCAGCAGCAGGATCAGCACGATCTCCCAGGTAGGCAGCAACCCGACGGTGGTGCCCAGTTCCGGTACCGGACCGGTGCCGTCGGAGAGCAGCGCCCCCAGCGTCACCACCAGCAGCAGCCCGTACAGCGCGACGTCCAGTGGGGTGCGCTTGGTGCCCCTGGTGCCCGGCACTCGGTCCGGCCAGGGCGGCAGCCGGATGGTGCCGAAGCGCATCCAGTACAGGATCGAGCCCATCGGCGGGAAGAACCTGTTGTTGAGCGGCCCGAACCCGCAGCCCAGGCCGATCACCTCGAACAGCATCGTGTAGAGCACGATTTTCTCGAACACGATCGGCTCCGACCACCACGACCCGACACCGGTGAACCCGTGGATACCGTTGGTGGCCAACGCGAAAAGCCATCCGAACAGGATGTAGAGCAGGATCTTGACCACGTAGAACAAATGCAGGACGACAGGCGTGCCGAAGCCCACCTCGGCCCAGTGCCGGGCCATCGGACGGATCTTCTCGCTGCGGGTGCCCTTGCTCCACTCGGCAATGTCGATCTGCGGCAGGTCGGGCTTGAGAAATCCCATGGTTTCACAGATTAGAACGTGTTCTAGGCTGATGCGCTCATCTTCGGGCAAAGATTTTTCCGTCGAGTGTGAGCTCACGGCTTCGAGTGTGAGCTCGCGGCGGTGCTGCCCGGCTTGAATTCAAGCCGCTTGTCGCCGCCCTGAGTTCACACTCGACGGTTATCCGAAGAGTCCCGGCGGTGTCACCGGCGCGGCGTCCAGCATCCGCAGATCGACCGCCACGTTGAGCGCACGCAACTCTGCGGTCCGTAGGTCTGGCAACGATTCCACCGTGTTCAGGAACCGTTGCTGCTCAGCGGCTTCCACGACGCCGGCGGCGAGTTCGGTGAATTTCTCCACGTACTCCCCGCGGCCGAACGGCCGGGCGCCCAGCGGATGCGCGTCTGCCACCGCCAGCTCGTCGACGATCACCTCGCCGCTTGTCAGCGTCACCTCCGCGCGCGCCCCGAAGGCCCGCTCGGCCGGATCGATCGCGTGATAGCGACGCGTCCAGTGCGGGTCCTCGACGGTGGAGATCTTGCGCCACAGCTCCACGGTGTCGGGCCGGTGGGCGCGCTCGGGAGCATACGAGCGTTCGTGGTGCCAGCTGCCGTCCTGCAGCGCGACGGCGAAGATGTAGGGCAGCGAGTGGTCGAGTGTTTCCCGCGACGCGTCCGGGTCGAACTTCTGCGGGTCCCCGGAGCCGGTCCCGATCACGACGTGGGTGTGGTGGCTGGTGTGCAGCACGATGCTCGCGATCCGGCGGAGGTCGCCGAGCCGGCCGCGCAGCCGTCGGGCCAGGTCGATCGGTGCCTGGCTCTGGTACTCCGCCGCATGCTCCTTGGTGTAGCTGTCCAGGATGGCGCGTTTGGGCTCGCCGGGTGCCGGCAGCGGCACCCGGTATTCGAAGTCCGGGCCGCCGAGCAGACCGGCGATGACCCCGTCCTCGCCCTCCCAGATCGGCGCCGGGGATCCCTCGCCGCGCATCGCCCGGTCGACGGCTTCGACGGCGACCTTTCCGGCGTGCGCCGGTGCGAAGGCCTTCCAGCTCGAGATCATGCCCTTGCGGGACTGGCGGGTGCTGGTGCTCAGGTGCACGGCCTGCCCGATCGCCTGATAGATGGTGTCGGGGTCCAGGCGCAGCATGGTCCCGATCCCGGCGGCAACCGCGGGGCCCAGGTGGGCGACGTGGTCAATCTTGTGCTCGTGCAAGCAGATCCCGCGGGCCAAATCGATGTGGATTTCATACGCGGTGGCCAGCCCGCGGATCAGGTCGGCGCCGCACACCCCGAGTTGCTGCGCGACGGCCACCAGCGGGGGGATGCTGTCGCCCGGATGGGCATATTCGGCGGCCAGAAAGGTGTCGTGAAAGTCCAACTCGCGTACCGCTACCCCGTTGGCCCACGCCGCCCATTCGGCCGAATAGGTGCCGTCCACACCGAACACGCACGCCCCGCGCGCGCGGCGGTGGGCCAGCGCCTGCCGGCGGGCCACGGTGACGGGCCGGTGCAGCACCGCCGCGGCACTGACTCCGGCGTTGTCGATGATCCGGTTCGCCACCATCTCCGCGACGTCCGGCTCGACGGGAACCGGGTCGGTGGCGACGTCGGCGATCTTGGCAGCCAGGTGCTCGCTGCGCGGAAACGCCTCGGCGCTGCGCCGCGCCCGGACCGTGTGCATCAACACACCGTGCACACTATTTTGCTCAGCGCCTTATTTTGCGCAGCGCCCGATTTTGCGCAGCGCCCGATTTTGCGCAGCGCCCGGCCGGGACTGGGTGGCCAACCTCGCCCCGGTGCGCTGGATGACAGGTTTTCCGCCTGCGCCCCTGGCGCTTAAGGTCCAGCATCTCGGGGCGACCTGTTGTCGGTGGCCCGGCATAACATTCGAACATGAGTTCGAGTAGTCGCGAAGAGGTCGCCTCGGTCCTCGACGCGCTCGACGCCGACATGGATCGCGCCTGCGCGCTGTCGTTCGACGCTTTGACCAACCCGGAACGGTTGCGGATCCTGATGCGGCTGGAGAGAGTCGCCCGACGGCTGCCCGTCCCCGGCCACCAGCTGATCAACCAGCTCGCCGAACGAGCCACCCGCGAGGAGCTCGGCGCTACGCTTCCCGACGCGCTGGCCGACCGGCTACGCATCACGCGCGGCGATGCCACCCGGCGCGTCGCCGAGGCCGGTGACCTGGGTCCGCGCCGCGCCCTGACGGGGGAACCGTTGCCGCCGCTGCTGGCCGGCACCGCCGCCGCCCAACGCGACGGCGACCTGGGCTCCGGACAGGTGCGGGTCATCCGCCGCTTCCTGCACCACCTGCCCCACGCCGTCGACGTGGGGACCCGGGAGAACGCCGAAGCCCACCTCGCCGAACTGGGCGCCTGCCACCGCCCGGACGATCTGGCCAAACTTGCCGAGCGCCTCAACGGCTATCTGAACCCCGACGGCACCTACACCGACGAGGACCGCGCCCGCCGCCGCGGCATGACGCTCGGCAGGCAAGACATCGACGGCATGTCCAAGCTGACCGCCTGGCTGACCCCCGAATCCCGCGCCACCCTGGAGGCCGTGCTGGCCAAAACGGCGACTCCGGGCATGTGCAACCCCGACGACCAGATGCCCGTGGTCGATGGCCAAGCCGACGAGCAGGCCCGGCAGCGCGACAACCGCAGCCCCGCCCAGCGCAACCACGACGGGCTCAACGCCGCGCTCAGAGCGCTGCTGGCGTCGGGAGACCTCGGCCGGCACAACGGATTACCTGCCACCATCATCGTGACCACCACACTGGCCGAGTTGGAGGCTGCCGCCGGACGCGGCCTGACGGCCGGAGGGGCCCTGTTGCCCATGAGCGACGTGATCCGACTGGCTCGCCACGCGCACCACTACCTGACCATCTTCGATCGAGGCAAAGCGATCGGACTGTGCCACACAAAACGACTCGCCTCACCCGGGCAACGAATTGTCCTGTACGCCAAGGACCGTGGGTGTACCCGGCCAGGATGCGACAGGCCCGGCTACTGGACGGAAGCGCACCACGTCGAGGACTGGGCCACCACCCACCGCACGGACGTCAACAAGCTCACGCTGGCGTGCACGTCGGATCACCCACTGGTGGGGCCCGGCGGCTGGACCACCCGTAAGAATGCGCGCGGTGACACCGAATGGGTACCGCCGCCCCATCTCGACTACGGCCAACCCCGAACCAACCTGTTCCACCACCCGGAAAAGCTTCTGGCAGAAGAGGACGACGACGAGCCGTAGCTACCTCGCCGGTTTGGCCGGCGGGCGGTAGAAGATCAGTAACTGGCCGAAGGCTCCGGCCAGGCCGAGCCCGGTCGATATCAGCAGGCCGTGCCAGCCGTCGCACCAGTTCTGCCCGAATACCAGCCAGTCCAAGCTCAGCCTGCCCGCACCGAGTGTGGCCACTGCGACCGCGCTCGCCGCCAGGACCAGGTTGTACTCCCAGCCCTCTTTGACGATGAAGAAGCCGTTGGCGCGGTGCACGGTCCAGGCCGCGACCAGCATCAAGGAGACGAAACCCGCCGCGGGAATCGGCGTCAGCAGCCCGGCGGCCAGGCCCAACCCGGCGGCCATCTCGGTGGTCGCGGCCACCGTGGCGTGAAACCTGCCAGGTTTCATGCCGATGCTTTCGAACCACCGCGCGGTGCCCGGGATACGGCCCCCGCCGAAGAACTTGTTGTAGCCGTGCGCGGCCAACGTCACACCCAACACCAGTCGCAGGATCAGCAATCCGACATCCTGGCTCGACACTGCGTCGTGAATCATGCCTGCAAACCTAGAGCATCGGCCGGGGTGACACGAATATCGATTGGTGTAACGCTTCCCCGCGTTTCACCGCGGTGCGGCGGCGCTACAGCGCCGCGTCGAGTAGCCGCACGTAGGCGTCGCTGCCGGCGTCGATGCCGGCGTCGTCTCCCGGGAAGGCCGACGCCGCCGCGTGCACGCTGATCGCGACGGTGTCGCCGATGCCGTGCACCCCGTGGGTCAGGCCCATCGCGGGGGACAGTGCCGGATACCCGGCCGTCAGCACCACCCGGGCACCCCCGAAACTCAGGTCGGCCTCCCCGCGATGCACGCTGGACACCACCGTGTTGCCGGCCACCTGCGCCGGCCGCACGCCGGGGTCGAACCGCGCCACGCCCCACCGCAGCAGCACCGGGGGCATCGCGGCGAACGCCCGGTCGGCGCTGCGGGTGGCCGGATGCGCGAAGCGACGCCGGCCGTTGGACAGGTCGGCGGCGATCCGCTCGGCGCGGTCGTCGCGACCCAGGTTCGGATATAGACCCACGGAGACGTTGCCGAAGTGGTTGTGTGCCTGTGGGGCACCGGGTTTGGCCATCGGCACTTCGGCCCCCAGAGATTCGGCCCCCAGGGATTCGGCCCCCAGCGAACCGGCCCCCAGAGGATCGGCCGCACCGCCCAGCAGCGCCGACAGCGCCGTGGACACCGCCCCCAGCACCCCGACGGTGACCGTGGGGCCGGGCAGCTGCGAGCGGTGCCGCACCAACGTGCGCACCGAGCGTGCGCCGCCCGGACGGACATTGGTGGGCTGCAACGGGCGCAACCCGGCCCCCGGTGCCAGCAGCCCGGCGCGGGTATCGCCGACCAGCCGGCGATGGCTGCGGGCCGCATCGACGGCCCGCCACCCGAAGCACGCCACCGCCAGCCGTCTGAATCCGGGCACCGGGGCGTCCCGGCCGAAAAGCCACGCGGCCAGCGCCGCCGCGCGGGCGCCGTCGGCCAGCGCGTGCGCGACCTGCAGCACCGCGACCGTTCCCGGCCCGACGACACCCGGGACGCCGAGCACCGGCGTGAACACATGCAACCGCCAGGGCATCAGCCCGGCGTCGAGCTGCGCGTCGGCGAGCCCGGCGACGGCCGCCAGGCAACCGGCCCAGCCGCCACCTGCCACGCCGCCGCCTGCCACGCCGCCGCCTGCCACGCCGCCGCCTGCCACGTCGTGGAGAACCACCTGCCGTGCCGCGTCCACCAGCGCCGGGACCCACCGCGGATAGGTCAGCGGATTCCGGTCCTGAATCCGCATCGCCAACGACGGGCAGGCACGGGCCCGCCGACAGACGTGTGCGACGGCGTGCGCCAGATCAGCCGGCTCGCCGTCGAAGGCATACAGCAGGAACTGGTCGTTCGGGATCTTGGCCGACATCCAGTAGAACTGCGCATCCACTGCCGTCAGGTACTGGGCCGTCATTTACCGGCCCGCCATGTGCCGGGCCGTCATGTGCTGGGCCGTCATGTGCTCAGCCGGGCGAGCCGATGAACCCGAGTACCAGGTCGGCTACCTTGTCCGGCTGTTCGAGCTGCAGGAAATGTCCAGCGTGTTCGACGATGGCGACCTCACTGCCGGCCGGCAGCACTTTTTCCACCCAGTGGGTGAAATCCGCTGTCATGCAACCGTCGTCGCGGCCGTGCAGGTACAGACACGACAGCACAGGCGACTCGGTCCAGCGCCGGTCCAACTCGGCGTACCGCTTCGGCGGGGCGGTGTTGCGCACCAGGGCCCGGTAGGTTCCCAGGGCCGCGCGCCAGCTCTCCGGTGTACCGATCGCGGCGTCGACGTGACGCAGGTCCTCGTGCGGGTTGTAGCCGGGCGACCATCGTTTCCACAGCAACGGCAACACCCAGGAGGCCGAACGCTCTGGCAGCCAAGGCAATTGAAAGTAGAAGATGTACCAGCTGCGCAACAACTGACGCGGCAGCCGACGGACCAGCCGGCCCCGCTCGGCCACACCACCCCGCAAGCGCAGCGCCGCCGAGGGCGGCACCGACATGATCACGGCCCTGGTGAACGGGCTGTCGGGCATCGCGGCCAGTCCGGTGGCGGCGATCGCCCCCCAGTCGTGACCGATCACCACGTCGCGATCGGTGCCGCCCGCCGCCGACCGGACTCGCAACGCATCGTCGCACAGCGCACCGATGTGAAAGCTGCGATCGGCCGGGATCGAAGACGGGGCATATCCCCGCATGAAGGGCGCGACGACCCGCCAGCCGGACTCGGCCAGCCGGGGAGCGACCTTGCGCCAGCCGTACGGGGTATCGGGAAAGCCATGCAGGCACAACGCAATCGGGCCCTCGGGCGGGCCCCAGGTCAGCGCCTTGAGGTCGGCCCCGGCGCCCGGCACGTCCAGCCAGCGCGGTTCAGGCATCGCAAGTCGCCCCCGACGTATCTTCGGTCATTTCCCAGTCGGTCATGTCCCAGTCGGTCATGTCCCAGTCGGTCATGTCCACTCCTCATCAGGCCCCGTTCGTCAGGCCCCGTTCGTCAGGCCCCGTTCGTCAGAGACCGTTCGTCAGGGACCAACGTAACGCGCAGAGCGACGTCGCCGGAATACCACTGGGCACGCACCGACGGCAGCCGCGCATCACCGCGCTACGGAGGAGTGCTGCCCCGCAGCGCCGCAGCGCACCCGTCGCGGCTAGACAATTCCCAAAAACAACGCGTCGAACGCGACGTTGAATGCCTCGCCCGCGGCCACGTCGGTGACAAGGTTCTGCACCGCGCTGGCCGTGTCGCCGATCACCGATATCGGGAACTGAACCGTGGCCGCGCCGATATTCTGCAGGCCCTCCTCAAGCGCCGTCCCGACCGCCGTCGGATCCCCGGTGAACAAGGCCTCGGTGACGTTGTACGCGGCGATCTGCGGTGGCGTGATCAGATCGCGCACGTCGACGACCAGTTGCGTCAACAATCCCGGGTCCCGCGGAATGGCCTGCCCGTCGAAGCTGACCAGGCTCCACCCCTCGGTGGGGTCGCCTGAGAGCACCACCACCCCGGTGTTGGGCAGGAAGTCTTTGCCGTACACCAGATCCTCGGCGAAAAGGGGAAGGAAGATCGCCAGATCCGGGTTGTTCGCATTCATCAGCGACCAAGTGCTGATCGCGGCCTCACCGGAAAACGCCACATCGGTGGTCGAGCCGCCCGAGCTCACGGTGCTGTCGTAGATCGAGGCCACGGCGTTGCTGAAGCCTTCGTCGAACGACACGCCGTTCAGATCAAAGGAGCCCCCCATGGGCACGCTGTCCAAGCCGAACACCCAGGCAGCCAGGGTCAGGTCGTAGAGGATGCCGCCCGGGCTCGCTGACGGGTCGCCGTTGTAGATGCCGCCGGCGATCTCGTCGAGACCGGGCAGTTGGGTGATGTTCATGTTGAGTGCATCGGCCAGCGGTTGGGCGGTCTGGATCATCCTGAGGTTCTCCCCGGCGTAGATGCCGGCGTACGGGGCCCCCTGCTCAAGAACCTTGGCCACCGCATCCGCCTGCTCCTCGCCGGTCGCGTTGAGCGGATATCCCGGCAGGTAGGACCCGATGGTGGACAGGTACGACACGGGCCCGTCGGACCCGTGCCGGACGAGGTCCAGCACGATGTCCTCCTCACCGGCGGCGAGCTGAATCGCGCGCTGCTGCGATTCGGCCGGCGGCGGGGTCACCGGAGTGGCGGCGATGAGACCGGCGGTTGCGGTCGCGACACCGGCGGCCAGATACGCGCGACGGCTGAGTTCCATGACGTTGTCCTTTGGCTCGATGGCCGATGACCGATGACCGATGACCGATGGGGAACTGAACGCGGGATGGATGCAACCAGAGCGTAACCAATGGAACGTGTGAATCGGTAGATCTCGCCGGAATCATTCGCCGACCACCCCGAAGTGCCCGCAGCAGCTCCGGGCGTGGTAGCGCCCGTGAGCCTGCACCTGCGCCGCGGGATCGGAGCCGGGCCGAAGGCCCGTTTGATACGGTCCCGCAGGAGGGTGTCATGGCGCTGGTCGAGCCGATCATCGTGGTGCTGGGCCCCTGGTGCGGCGGCACATCGGCCGTAGCGGGAGTCCTGCACCACCTCGGTGTGTTCATGGGCACCGACTTCGACCTGGTGATTCGCGAACCCCACGACACCTGGGAGGACTACCAGCTGGCGTTGTTGTGCCGCAAGGCATTCGCGGCGTATCAGGGACCAGGCAACAGGCTGCGCATGGACCCCGACTCCTGGCGCGCGAAACTTCGCGGGTGGGCTGATACGCACCGGCGCGCGGCCCTGCGCGCCGAGCAACGACCGGGCGCCAAACATCCGCTCCTGTGTCTTGCGGTGGACGCCGTCCGCGACGCGTGGGGGCCGGTGGTGCCGGTTGTGGTGGACCGCCCCCAGGACAAGGTGGTGGCGTCGCTGAATCGGCTCGGCTGGCTCAGGGACGAGCAGGAGCGCGCGGATTCGACGGCGCACCTGGTCGCCGCACGTGACCGCGCGCTCGGCGACCCGAAAACGATCAGGCCGGAAACGATCAGGCCGGAACCGATCAGGCCGGAACCGATCGGAGCGGCCGTGATCAGGGTGGACTTCGAGGCGCTGCGCGCCGCGCCGGGCGCGGTGATCCGCCGCCTCGCCCGGGACCTGCGCCTGGAGGTCACCGAGGAGCAGGTGGCGGCGGCCACCCGCAGCATCGTGGGGCCGGTCGAGGTCCGTGCCGGTGACAAGACAGCCGATCCCGCGGCACACCTGCGGGATCGGCTGCTGGCCCGGGTCGATGACTGTCCGCAGGACGCGAGGGCCGTTTTCTTTCTGGCCCAGACGTTCTTCGCGCACAACGATTTCGACAACGCGACACAGTGGTACGCCCGGCGCGTGGAGATGGGCGGCTGGGACGAGGAACGCTATTTCGCGATGTGGCAGATCGCGCAGTCGATGGCGCAGCAAGGAGCGCCGGGACCCGACGTCGTGGACGCCTACCTGCGGGCGTGGGAGTTCCGTCCGACACGCGCCGAGCCGCTGTACGCCGTCGCCCGCCGCTACCGCGCCGAACAGCGTTACCGCATGGGCTACCTGTTTGCTCAGCGCGCCGCCGAAATCCCCTGCCCGGAAGACGATCTGCTGTTGATGGACCCTGACATCTACGGGTGGCGCGCACTGTATGAGCAAGCGGTCTGCGCCTCCCGGCTTGCTGACGATACCGAGGCGTTCACGTTGTGGCGGCGTCTGCTGGCCCGGGACGATCTTTCCGAGGAGGATCGGCAACGGTTCGCGGCCAACCGCGATGTTTTTGCTCCGGCGATGGCCGAAGCCGCGCTGTCCTACCCCGATGGGCCGGTGCGGAGTCTGATCGGCGGTTCCAGTGAGCCCGACGTGGTGGTGAGCCTGGTCGCCGGGCCGGACCGCACAGTCGCCGAGCACACACTGAACTCGTTTCTGCGCTGCTGCCTCGACAGGTCGCGGATCGGGCGTTTCCTGGTCATCGACGCCGGATTGTCGGCACGGGACCGCAGGATTCTCGAGGAACGCTACGGGTTCCTCGAGTTCGGCGATCCCGACTCCGCGAACGGGCGGTTCTGGCTGCATCTGGGTCAGGGCTGGCGGTTCTTCGCCCCCGAGAACCTCATCACCCGGCTGACCGCGGTGCTCGAGACCGAACCGCAGGTGTGTCAGGTGGGCGTCAACTTCGCTGACGCGGTCACGCTGACCGGAACCTGCGCGGCCGAGGCCGCGACACGCCGAAACCCCGCCGCCGGCCGCTACGTACTCACCGACGTGATGGCCCGCGGCCCGGCGATGTTCGACACCGCGCGCCTGGACGGGGCAGCCGTCCCCGGCGACGTTGTGGCGGGACCGGGGGCCGACGGGTCGCGCACCGCCAGCCTCGACGAGGTGCTCTGCGTCCGCACCGTCTGACCCGCCACGGCCGGTTTCGGGGTGGTGGTGGTGGCGGCACCGCAGACCGAGTGCGGCTCACCGTCGGCGGGCGGTTCGACGCACGCGAATCCGGCCTGGGTAACGTCAGGGCATGACCGCCGCGACCAGCAACCCGCAGACCGTCGAGTTTTCCGGTGTCGACGGGATCAGCCTGGTCGCCGACGAATGGAACCGCGGCGCCGCGTCCGGGCACCCGACCATCCTCATGCTGCACGGCGGCGGCCAGAACAGGTTCTCCTGGAAGAACACCGGCCAGGTGCTCGCCGACGGGGGATTCCACGTCGTCGCCCTCGACGCCCGCGGACACGGCGACAGCGATCGAGCCCCCGGGGCCGACTACGCGGTCGAGACGTTGACCGCCGACGTCATGCACGTCCTGGACACGCTCGGCCGACCGGTGACGATCATCGGGGCCAGCATGGGCGGGTTGACCGGCATCCTCGCCGCCCACCGGGCCGGCCCCGACCGGGTCACCCAACTGGTCCTCGTCGACGTGGTACCCCGCTTCGAGAAGGGCGGCAGCGCCCGTATCCGCGACTTCATGATGGGCAACCTCGACGGGTTCGACACGCTGGAGCAGGCCGCCGACGCCGTCGCCGAGTACCTGCCCTACCGCACCAAGCCGCGCAACCCGGAGGGTCTGACGAAGAACCTGCGCCTGCGCGACGGTCGCTGGTATTGGCACTGGGATCCCGCGTTCATGACGAAGCCCGGCGACGACCCCGAGCTGCGCACCGAGAAATTCGAGCATGCCGCGACGAGCCTGACGATTCCGGTTCTGTTGATCCGCGGGAAGCTGTCCGACGTCGTCAGTCCCGAAGGGGTCCAACACTTCCTGTCGACGGTGCCGCAGGCGGAATTCGTCGAGCTGTCCAACGCCGGCCACACCGCGGCAGGCGACGACAACGACGCGTTCAGCGAAGCCGTTGTGACGTTCGTCCGGAGGAGATCGCTCAGTTAGCGGGTTTTTCCGCGTGCCCGCCGAACTGCTTGCGCATCGCCGACAGGGCTTTGTTGGCGAAGTCGTCGAGCTGGCGTGAGGCGAAGCGGGACTGCAGCGCGGTCGTGAGCACCGGAGTGGGAACGCCTTCGTCGATCGCCGCGATGGACGTCCACCGGCCCTCCCCCGAGTCGGACACGCGCCCGGAGAACTCCTCGAGCTCGGGCGAGTCGTGCAGCGCGATCGCGGTCAGGTCCAGCAACCAGGACCCGATGACGCTGCCGCGGCGCCACACCTCGGCGACCTCCGAAATGTCCAAGTCATATTGGTAGAACTCGGGATTGGACAGCGGCGCGGTTTCGGCGTCAGCCTCCTGCACGTGCTTGCCGACGTCGGCGTTGCGCAGCACGTTGAGCCCCTCGGCGAGCGAGGCCATCATTCCGTACTCGATGCCGTTGTGCACCATCTTGACGAAGTGGCCCGCACCGGACGGCCCGCAATGCAGGTAACCCTTCTCCGATTGGGCGACCGCGCCGTCACGCCCCGGTGTGCGTTCCGCCGCGTCCACCCCCGGGGCGACGGTGGCGAAGATCGGCTCGGCGTGGTCGAATGCGGCAGCGTCGCCGCCGATCATGAGGCAGTAGCCACGCTCCCGACCCCACACGCCGCCGCTGGTTCCGCAGTCGAGCAGCCGAATGCCGCGCTCGGACAGGGTTTTCGCGTGCCGGATGTCGTCCCGGTAGTAGGAGTTGCCGCCGTCGATCACGATGTCGCCGGAGTCCAGCGTGGTGGCCAACTCGTCGATGACCCCCGTGGTGATCGTTCCGGCGGGCACCATCACCCAGACCACGCGCGGGGCGCTCAGCTTGTCGGCGAGCTCCTTGAGCGAGGACACACCGATCGTGTTGTCCTCACCGGCCATGGCTTTGACCGCGTCGGCGTCGTAATCGTAGACGACGCATTCGTGGCCGTCGTTGACCAGGCGGCGCACGATGTTGGCGCCCATTCGGCCCAAGCCGATCATCCCTAGTTGCATGGCGTGCCGTCTCCTCGATTTCGGGTCATCACTGCCGGGTCGTCACTCTCGGGTCTGCGGACCACGTGGCAGCCAGGGCTCCTGCCAGGTACGATGGCCCCGCAGCAGCGACTGCGTGGTGTCGGGGCCCCAGGACCCCGGGTCGTAGTGATGGATCCGGCCCGGAGCGTCGAGCAGGGGCTGCACGATCCGCCACGTCTCCTCGATGGCGTCCTCGCGGGCGAAAAGCTGGCGGTCCCCCATCAATCCGGCATAGAGCAGCCGCTCGTAAGGCCGCACCGGCTCACCGAGATCCTCGGCGAACGACGAATCCATGTGAACGCTCTGCCACGAGGTGCCGACTTGGGCCGACAACTGCAGGCGCATCCCCGGGTCGGGGTCGATGCGCAGCACGATCTGGTTGGCCTCGGGGGGCCGGCGGTTGGGCAGGAAGGAAAAGCCGGGCACGTGATGCAGGAACATCCGCACCTCGGTGACCTTCGTCGGCAATGCCTTGCCGGCTCGCAAAAAGATCGGCACACCGGCCCAGCGCCAGTTGTCGATCTCGGTTCGCAGGGCGACATAGGTCTCGGTTTGTGAATCCTGTGCCACACCGGCCACCTCGGTGTAGCCGCGGTACTGGCCGCGGACGCATCGATCAGGATGCATCGCCGGCATCGCCCGGAACACCTCGGCTTTTTTGTCGTTCACGTCATCAGCCCCGGGACCGACCGGGGGTTCCATGGCCACGAGCGCGAGCACCTGCAGCAGATGGTTCTGCACCACGTCACGCAAGGTTCCCACCGCGTCGTAGAACTTGCCGCGGTCCTTGACCCCGAAGTTCTCGGCCATGGTGACGTGAATCTCGGAAATGGCGTTGCGGTCCCAGATTTCGGTCAGAGCACGATTGGCAAAACGCAGGTACTGCAGCTCTTCGACGGGTTGTTTGCCCAGGAAATGGTCCACCCGCAGGATCTGGTTTTCCTCGAGCACCGCGCGCAGCCGCGCGTTGAGGTCTCGCGCGGACTCGAGGTCGTGACCGAACGGCTTCTCCACCGCGACGCGGGCACGCTCGAGCAACTCGGCCTTGGCGAGGTTCTCCACGATGGGCGCGAACAAGGACGGCGGCATCTCCAGGTAGAAGAACGGGCTGCGGCCCGGCCCGATCTCATCGGCAAGCTGCTTGTACAGCTTGTCGTCCAAGACGTCGCCGTGCAGGTAGGAGAACCGTTGCGCCAGCCGCTCGAACACCGCCTCGTCGAACTTCTCGCCGCTGGCGACGATGTCCTCCCGCGCCCTGGCCATCAGCTCCCCGACGGAGATGGCGTCGCTGGCCACACCCACGATGGGGCAGGTCAGCAGGTGGCGGGACTCGAGCCGGTAGAGGGCTCGAAACGTCATCTTGCGGGCCAGATCCCCGGTGATCCCGAAGATCACCAGCACATCTGACGGGCTGATGTCACCGTCGGCCAAAACCGCACCTTTCCGAACGTCACCTGATCGGCTTGCCTGAGAATCGACGTGCTTGAGAATCGGCTTGCTTGAGAATCGGCTTGCTTGATAATCGACGTGCTTGAGACCCATTACCCGCGGCGGCCGCTTTCAACCCTAGACACTGCGCTGGGGCCCGACAACCCGACTCGGACCCACGCGCGCCCGGCCAGGAGGCGTGGCGTCGCTGCTGCGCTGCATCTCGCGGTCGACGCCCGGGCGCGATCGCGGACTCGGACGCGGCCTGGTGAAAACCGCCATACCGATGCGATCGGCAACCGGATCTCCGGTGAGAACGAGCACGGGCCGGTCGCCACCGGTTGTCGCGGCACACCACCGTTCATCTCGCCGCATCGGCCCAGTCAGCCCAGTCCTCGGCAGGGCCCCACTCGGCGATCTCGACGAGGGCCTTCTCGTCATCGATCACGGGCTGCTCGGCGTCGCGTGCACGTCGCGGTTGGCCGTGAGCTCGACCACGTGGCGTCGGAGCGCCTCGCGGAGAAGCTCCGGGCGGTCGATGTGCAGCCGACGAGACCACTGATCGACCGCGGCCGCGTCCTCGCCGTCGGCGCGAAAGCTCACGAACGCTTGTTGGCCGTGCGAGACGAAGCCGAATCGTGACGACTGTTCGCCTCGGCCTCGGCCAGCCTCTGATGCAGACGGGCGCGCACCTGATCGGGGGTATACGCGCGTCGTCTGCGTTGATCGCGCACGACCAGCGCTCCCCCGGCCACCACGCCGGCGACGCCGGCCAATCCCAGCCACTTCCACGCGCTGCGCATGACGGCAGGATATCGCCGGGTGGCCCCGACGCTGCTGCGTAACCTCGCCGAGCGACAATCACCGACCATGCTGTCCCTGGATCGTGCACTCGACGAAACCCGTACCGGCGACCTCTGGCTGTTCCGTGGCGGGTCACGGCCCGACCGCGCAATCCAGACCCTGACCAACAGTCCGGTCAACCACGTCGGGATGACTGTCGCCCTCGACGACCTGCCACCGCTGATCTGGCATGCCGAGCTGGGCGACAAACTGGTCGACATGTGGACCGGCACCAACCACCGCGGTGTCCAGCTCAACGACTTGCGGCAGGCCGTCGTGCAGTGGACGCAGCGCTACCACCAACGCTGCTGGCTCCGGCAGCTGACCCCCTACGCCGGCCGCGAGCAGGAGAACCAGCTGCTGCAGGTGATCGCGCGGCTCGACGGTACCGCGTTTCCGACGACAGCCCGGCTGACCGGCCGATGGCTGCGTGGGCGACTACCGACCACCTCCGACTGGGTAAGGGGAACCCCTTTGCTGGACAGTAAGTTTCGCGAGTCGCGGCAACGACGCCGAGCCCGCCACAGCATGGGTCTGGAGACTGCCTACTGCGCGGAGACCGTGGCGGTGACCTACCAGGAAATGGGGCTGCTGGCCACGGACAAGAACTCGAACTGGTTTGACCCCGGCTCGTTCTGGAGCGGCGACGCTCTCCCGCTGGCACCGGGCTACCGCCTGGGCGCCGAGATCGCGATCGATCTCGGCTGAGCCCGGACTCGCCGGTCAGTCGACCGTCATCTCCCCCATCCGCGACCACCCCGTCGCCTCGACGGTCTGGCTGATGATCTTGGGCGTGGACTTCAGCGCCTGCGGCAGTTCGTGCATCGCCTTCGCGAAGTGAGCGCTGTTGACATGCACACCACCCGCATCGCCGTCGCGGAACGCCTCGACCAGGACATACTCGTGCGGGTTCGCCAGGCTGCGAGACCACTCGAACCACAGGTTGCCGGGCTCGGCGCGCGTGGCGGCAGTGAACCCGGCAACCAGCTCCGGCCAGCGCTCCGTCCACTCCGGCCTGGTCTCGAACTTGACGACGATGAAGATCAATGCCCGCCCCGCTCTTCCCGATGTTCGGTGCTCGATGGTTCGACGGCGCCCGCTCGGATTCCCCGGGCGGATTCCCCGGGCGGATTCCCCGGGCGGGGCCAGCTTATACGGCTTCCCCTGGGGGGATTCTCGGAACGGACCCGCCATGCCGGACACCCAACACATGAACCGAGAACAGTAAGACGAAGTTACAGCAAATTTTCTTCTGATCTTTATCAGTCTTTATCAAAGTGTGAGCATATCGTCGCAGCAGTGTTACTCGACCGCTGCGCCATTTGATCTGGATAAAGATCTCCCGATTTTGTCAACAGAAATCAGAATCATTGATCGGATCGACGCATCATTGACATATTCGGAAACTCACGGACTCGGCGGCGGCAATTCCCCGGGCGGCGCAGCCGGCATGTCAGGAGCCGTGTCGTCGACCAGTACAGCCGGCACACCCGACGGTGGGGCCGCGTCCCCGGGGGGTGGCAGGGGCGCGCGGGGCGGGGGTGCGTCGGGCGGGGGTGTCGGCAGTTCTACATCGTCCGGCGGAACGGGTAAGAACATGTGGTGAGTGAAACCGGCCTGGTAGGCGCCCTGACCACCGACGCGTACACCGCCGCGCTCGCCACTGG
>NZ_JBYCLC010000360.1:0-8897 GCF_057473685.1 Mycobacterium sp. TH-M116
GCGGCCCAGACGTTGTTGGCCGACAAGGACATCGTCGCGCGGGTCGTGTCGATGCCGTGCGTGGAGTGGTTCGAGTCGCAACCCTCGGACTACCGCGACAGCGTGCTGCCGCCGTCGGTGTCGGCGCGGGTGGCCGTCGAGGCCGGCATCGCGCAATGCTGGCACAAGCTGGTCGGCGACACCGGCAGGATCGTGTCGATCGAACACTACGGCGAATCCGCCGACGACAAGACTTTGTTCCGTGAGTTCGGCTTCACCGCTGAGGCCGTCGCTGCCGCCGCGGAACAGGTAGTGGACAACTGAGAGAAGGCGATTCCCATGACCACTCAGAACCCGAACCTTGCGGCGCTGTCCGCCGCGGGCGTTTCCGTCTGGCTCGATGACCTGTCACGGGAGCGGCTGCAGTCCGGCAACCTGCAGGAGCTGATCGACACCCGCAGTGTCGTCGGCGTGACCACCAACCCGTCGATCTTCCAGAAGGCGCTGGCCGAGGGCGACGCCTATGACGGCCAGATCGCCGAGCTGGCCGAACGCGGCGCCGACGTGGACGCCACGATCCGCACCGTCACCACCGACGACGTGCGCACCGCCTGCGATGTGTTCACCCCGCTGTGGGAGGCCACCCAGGGCGTCGACGGCCGGGTGTCGATCGAGGTCGACCCGCGGCTGGCCAACGAGACCGACAAGACCATCGCGCAGGCCGTCGAGCTGTGGAAGATCGTCGACCGGCCGAACCTGCTCATCAAGATCCCCGCCACCAAGGCCGGCCTGCCGGCCATCACCGCCGCTCTGGCGGAAGGGATTTCGGTCAACGTCACGCTGATCTTCTCCGTGGAACGGCACCGCGAAGTCATGGATGCCTATCTGAGCGGGCTGGAGAAGGCCCGCGAAGCCGGCCACGACCTGTCCAGGATCCATTCCGTGGCATCGTTTTTCGTGTCCCGCGTGGACACCGAGATCGACAAGAGGCTGGACAAGATCGGCTCCGGGCAGGCGCTGGGATTGCGCGGCAAGGCCGGTGTCGCCAACGCGCGACTGGCCTACGCCGCCTACCAGGAGGTCTTCGAAGGGGGCGAGCGCTACGCGGCGCTGAAGTCCGCGGGCGCCCGTGTGCAGCGTCCGCTGTGGGCGTCCACCGGCGTCAAGAACCCCGCCTACCCCGACACCCTCTATGTCACCGAACTGGTCGCGCCCCACACGGTGAACACCATGCCGGAGCCGACCATGGACGCCGTCGCCGACCACGGGCAGGTCACCGGCGACACGGTCAGTGGCACGGCCGGCCCCGCCCAGCAGGTGTTCGACGATTTGACAAAGGCCGGCATCGACATGACCGACGTGTTCGTGGTCCTGGAAAACGAAGGGGTCGCGAAGTTCGTGGACTCCTGGAACCAGCTGCTCACCGAGACGCAGAACCAACTGGGTTCCGCCGCCAAATGAGTCGTGGCGCCGAAGCCGCACAGTGGCGTAATCCGTTACGGGATCCCGAAGACAAGCGGCTGCCGAGGATCGCCGGACCGTGCGCCATGGTGCTGTTCGGCGTCACCGGGGACCTGGCCCACAAGAAGGTGGCGCCGGCCATCTACGACCTCGCCAACCGCGGCCTGCTGCCCCCCACCTTCTCGCTGGTGGGGTTCGGCCGCCGCAACTGGGACCACGACGACTTCGCGAAGGTGGTCCACGATTCGGTCAGGCAGAACTGCCGCACGCCGTTCCGCCAGTCCATATGGGAGCGGCTGGCCGACGGATTACGTTTCGTGCGAGGCGAATTCGACGACGCCGTCGCGTTCGGCCGCCTGGCCGTGACGCTGGAGAAGCTCGACGTCGAACGCGGCATCGGCAGCAACCACGCCTTCTACCTGGCGATCCCCCCCAAGTCCTTCCCGGTGGTCTGCGACCAGCTGCGCCGCTCCGGGCTGGCCGACGCCCAGGAGGGCAGCTGGAGCCGGGTGGTCATCGAAAAGCCGTTCGGCCACGACCTGAACAGCGCGCGCGAACTCAACCACGTGGTCAACGCCGTCTTCCCGGAGGAGTCGGTGTTCCGCATCGACCACTACCTGGGCAAGGAGACGGTGCAGAACATCCTGGCGCTGCGGTTCGCCAACCAGCTGTGGGATCCGGTCTGGAACTCCCACTACGTCGACCACGTCCAGGTCACCATGGCCGAGGACATCGGGCTGGGCGGGCGCGCCGGCTACTACGACGGCATCGGCGCCGCCCGCGACGTCATCCAGAACCACCTGATGCAGCTGCTGGCGCTGACCGCGATGGAGGAGCCGATCAGCTTCAGCCCCTCGGCGCTGCAGGCCGAGAAGATCAAGGTGCTCTCGGCGACCCAGCTCGTGCAGCCGCTGCACGAGACGAGCAGCCGCGGGCAGTACGCGGCCGGCTGGCAGGGCGGCGAGCAGGTGGTCGGCCTGCTCGACGAGGAAGGCTTCTCTCAGGACTCCACCACCGAGACGTTCGCCGCCATCACCCTCGAGGTCGACACGCGTCGCTGGGCCGGTGTGCCATTCTACCTGCGCACCGGAAAACGCTTGGGCCGCAGGGTGACCGAGATCGCGCTGGTGTTCAAGCGCGCGCCGCACCTGCCGTTCGACACGACCATGACCGACGAACTGGGCACCAACGCCATGGTGATCCGGGTCCAGCCCGACGAGGGGATCACCCTGCGGTTCGGCTCCAAGGTGCCGGGCAGCGCGATGGAAGTGCGCGACGTCAACATGGACTTCTCCTACGGCTCGGCGTTCGCCGAGGATTCGCCCGAGGCCTACGAGCGGCTGATCCTGGACGTGCTGCTCGGTGAGCCGTCCCTGTTCCCGGTGAACGACGAAGTCGAATTGGCTTGGCGCATCCTGAATCCCGTGCTGGACTATTGGGCCACCCACGGCAAACCCGACCCGTACCAGGCGGGAACGTGGGGCCCGGAGTCGGCCTTCGAGATGCTCCGCAGGACCGGCCGCGAGTGGCGGCGGCCATGATTCGCTCCGGCGACGATGCAGAGCGCAGCGATGCTGAGGAGGGGCGCGCATGATCGTCGACCTGCCCGACACCAGCACCAACGCGGTCAACAAGAAACTCGACGAGCTGCGTGAGCAGGTCGGCGCCGTGACGATGGGCCGGGTCGGCACGCTGATCATCGCGTCGGAGAACGAGGCACTGCTCGAGGAGTGCGTCGACGCCGCGAACGACGCCAGCCACGAGCACCCGATGCGGATCCTGGTGGTCACAGCCGCAGAGGCCGATGCCTCCGAGGCGCGACTGGACGCCCAACTGCGGGCGGGCGGCGACTCCACCGCGGGCGAGACGGTGGTGCTGCGGCTGTCCGGACCACTGGCCGGCCACGCCGACAGCGTCGTCACCCCCTTTCTGCTGCCCGATATCCCGGTCGTGGTGTGGTGGCCCGACATCGCGCCGGCCGTCCCGGCCCAGGACCCACTGGGCAAGTTGGCGATTCGGCGCATCACCGACGCCACCAACGGGCGGGACCCCCTGTCGGCGATCCAGAGCCGGCTGCCCGGCTACACCGCCGGCGACACCGACCTGGCCTGGGCGCGGATCACCTACTGGCGTGCGCTGCTCACCTCGACCCTCGACCAGCCGCCGTACGAACCGGTCGAGTCGGCCCTGGTTTCGGGTCTGCGAAACGAGCCCGCACTGGATGTTCTGGCGGGGTGGCTGGCCAGCCGGATCGAGGGTCCGGTGCACCGGGTGGTCGGCGACCTCAAGGTCGAGTTGCGGCGCCCAAACGGGACCATCACCCTGAGCCGTCCGCAGGAGGGAACGACGGCGACCCTGAGCCGGACCGGCCGCCCGGACGCCCTGGTTCCGTTGGCGCGCCGGGAAACCCGCGAGTGCCTCGCCGAGGACATGCGCCGGTTGGACCCGGATGAGATCTACCTCGCCGCGTTGCAGGGGATAGGCAGGGTGCAGTACGCATGAACACCGTCGTCGAGGTTTTCCCGCAGACCCAGGAGCTGATCGAGGCCGCGGTCCGGCGGCTGGTCGACTCCGTCCACAACGCCCTGAGGGCCCGGGGGCGGGCGCTGATCGTGCTCACCGGCGGGAGCAACGGCATCGGCCTGCTGCGGCGGCTCGGCCCCGAAGCGCACCGGATCGACTGGCCCAGTGTGCATCTGTTCTGGGGTGACGAACGCTACGTTCCCGCAAGCGACGCCGAGCGCAACGACAGACAGGCGCGCGAGGCGCTGCTCGACCACATCGACATCCCGGGCGGCAACGTGCACGCGATGCCGGCCAGCGACGGGGAGTTCGGAGCCGACCTTGGCGCCGCGGCCCTGGCCTACGAGCAGCTGCTGGCGGCCAACGCCGAGCCCGGGCAGGTGATGCCCGGCTTCGACGTCCACCTGCTGGGCATGGGGCCCGAGGGTCACGTCAACTCGCTGTTCCCGGACACCGCGGCGGTGCGGGAGACCACCCGCATGGTGGTCCCGGTCGACAATTCCCCCAAACCTCCGCCGCAGCGAATCACGTTGACGCTGCCCGCGGTTCAGCACTCCCGCGAGGTCTGGCTGATCGTCTCCGGGGAGGCCAAGGCCGACGCCGTGGCCGCCGCCGTCGGTGGCGCCTCCGCTACCTCGGTCCCGGCCGCCGGCGCTGTCGGTCGCGAAACCACGCTATGGCTGCTCGACGAGGCGGCGGCGTCGAAGCTCCACCGCTGACAGGGGGCTGTCGGCGTCGTCTTCTGTGGTTGCCACACCGAATCTGCTGCCGCCGGCCCGGCGAGCATCGGTTCGTCGATCGGCGCGGCGACAACGGCGCAAACCTGTTGTATCACTCATGTGTCACCTAAGTGATACATTAGGTTGATGAGCGAAACGGTTGGGATCCGCGAACTGCGCCACAACACTGCCGACATCATCAGCGCCGCGGCGGCCGGCCAGGCATTCCACGTCACCGTCCGAGGCAGAGACACCGGCGTGATCATCACCAGGCAACCTCCTCCACCGCCCCCCGAACGACGTCGTGGCGTCACCCTGGCCCAGATCGAACAAGCGGGTCTTTACAACCGACAAACAACCGCCGGCTACCAGGCCGCCATGCTGGAGATGATCGAGCGCGGCCGCGACGATGCCGGGCGTGTGGGAGACCAGGACCGGTGAGAGTCCACCTCGATACCAATCTGCTGATCCAGACGCCACACTGGGAACGCCTCCCACCCGGAGACCACGAATTCCTTGTATCGGCCCTCGCCTTCGCTGAATTCAGCGAAGGCACAGCACATCCCGACCCCACCATCGCCGCCGACGCCGGCATCGAACTCAGCCGGCACCAATCGACCTACGGAACCGGCCTACCGTTCACCCAACGCGAAGCCGACATCTACCGCGAACTGTGCACCCTTGTCGTCACCACCGGACGAACACCCGGCAGCAAGCGCCGCGTCGACCTGATGATCGCCGCTATCGCGATCGGCGACGGAGCAGCCCTGGCCACCCGCAATACCGCCGATTTCGAGGGCCTGCAACCACTGCTCGACATCATCACACTCTGAGCCCGCCGCTGCCGGTCAGGGTATTGCCGGTAGTGATTCAGCCGCGACCCAACCTGACCACCACTGCCCGCGGTTACGGTCACACACCCGCTTCACCCGAGGGCACCAGATCCTCGGCGACGGGCGCTACCCGCTGTTGCGCAGCGCGCTGGCCAGCCCGTTCATCGTCAGCAGGATGCCGCGCTGCACCAGCTCGTCGTCGTCGCCGCAACGGTAGCGGCGCAGCAACTCCACCTGCAGGTGGTTCAGCGGTTCCAGATACGGGAAGCGGTTGAACACCGAGCGCGCCAGCGCCGGGTTGTCGGCCAGCAGGTCGTCGTGGCCCGTGATGAGCTTGTGCATGGCGACGGTTCGCTCGTGCTCGGCGACGATCTTGTCGAACACCCGGTGCCGCAACGACTCGTCGGCCACCAACTCCGCGTAGCGGGCCGCCAGGCCCAGGTCACTCTTGGCCAGCACCTGCGCCATGTTCGACAGCACGCTGCGGAAGAACGGCCACCGGCGGTACAGGTCATGCAGCACGCGCACGCGCTGGTCGGCAGGCTCTGGTCCCGCCGAGATCCACTGCTCGAACGCAGTCCCGGTGCCGTACCAACCGGGCAGCATCACCCGCGACTGGCTCCACGCCAGCACCCACGGGATCGCCCTCAGGTCGGCGATCGAGGAGGTCGGTTTGCGGGACGTCGGGCGGCTGCCGATGTTCAGCGACCCGATCTCGCTGACCGGGGTGGAGGCCATGAAGTACTCCACGAAACCCGGTGTCTCGTGGACCAGTTCGGCGTAAGCGCGCCGCGCCAGCGCGGCCACCTCGTCGAGCAGCGCGTACGCCGGCTCCGCCGCGTCACCGAGGCCCTCGACGTCCAGCAGCGTCGACTCCAGCGTCGCCGCCACCAGGCTCTCCAGGTTGCGCCGCGCCGTCTGCGGCTCGGCGTATTTGGCGGCGATGACCTCCCCCTGCTCGGTGAGCCGCAGCGCACCGTTCACCGCGCCGGGCGGCTGCGCCAGGATGGCCTGATAGCTCGGCCCGCCGCCGCGGCCGACGGTGCCGCCGCGGCCATGGAAGAGCCGCAACCGGATTCCGGCCTGGCGGGCCACCTCCACCAGCGCGAGCTCGGCGCGGTAGACCGCCCAGTTGGCGGCCAGATACCCGCCGTCCTTGTTGGAGTCGGAGTAGCCCAGCATCACCTCCTGGCAGTCGCCGCGCGCGGCCACCAGCGCCCGGTAGAGGGGGAGCTCGAGCATGGCGTGCAGGGTCGCCGCCCCGTTGTGCAGGTCGTCGATCGTCTCGAACAGCGGCGAGATCGCCACCGGGCAGTACGGTTGCGTCCCCGAGGCGTCCAGCAGGCCGGCCTCCTTGAGCAGGATCGCGGCCTCCAGGACGTCGGACACCGACCGGCACATCGAGATGACGTAGTTGGGCACCGCGGCGGGCCCGTAGGTCCGGATCGCATGCGCAGCGGCCGCGACGACGCCCAGCTCGCCGCGGGCCAGATCGGACAGTTGCGCGCACTCACCGGCCAGCGGCCGGCGGGTGCCGAGCTCGCCGGCCAGCAGCGCGACGCGCTGCTCTTCGGGCAGCGCGCCGTAGTCGGGGTGCACCCCCGCCCAGGCCAGCAGCTCGGCGACCACTTCTTCGTGCACGTCGGAGTTCTGCCGCAGGTCCAGCCCGCACAGATGAAACCCGAAGACGTGCACGCCTTCTCGTAGCAGCGCCAAGCGGTCGTCGGCCAGCAGCGCGCTGCCGTGCGACCGCAGCGAGGCGTCGACGGTGTCCAGGTCGGCCCGCAACTCGGCCGGTGTGCCGTAGGGCGCCAGGCCGAGATCGAGCTCATGTTGCGGGCGCCGGTCCAGGATGTGTGCCGCGGTGGCGGTGAGCCGCCCGCGGATCACCCGCAGCGCCCGCCGGTACGGCTCGTCGGCGCGGGCGGGTTCCCGGCAGCCGTCGGCCAGCGCGGCCAGCGCGTCGGTGACGCGAACCAGCCGCGCCGACATCGACAGCTCCTGTTCCAGGTGGGTCAGCTCGGCCAGGTAGTGAGCCAGCGCGGTGAACGCGGCGCTGCCGGTGGCCAGCCGCACGACGCCGGCGGTCACGTTCGGATTGCCGTCGCGGTCGCCGCCGATCCAGGAACCGGGTTGCAGCAGGGGCCCCGACAGCAGGTCGGTGCCGGGCCAGCGGGCGCGCAGCGCGCCGCGGACTTCGGCGTTGACCTGCGGGATCACCTCGAACAACGCCGCCGGGTAATACCGCAGCCCCACCTCGATCTCGTCGGAGATCTTCAGCCGCGACAACCGGATGAGAGCGGTCTGCCACAGCGTGAGGACGTGTCGGCGCAGTTCGCGTTCGATGCTGCGCCCGTCGGCGGTCTCGGTGCGCCCGTCGGCGTGCAGCCGCATCAGCTCGGTGATGCGGTGCTGGGTGACGAACACGGTGCGACGGCGCGTCTCGGTCGGATGGGCGGTGATCACCGGGGAGACCAGGGCGCCGCGCAGCGCGTCGGACACGGTGGCCGAATCCAGCTCGGCCGCTTCGAGTTTCGCATACGTGGCGGCCAGGCTGCTGCTCTGCGGCGGCTCCCCGGCAGCCACGTGCACCGCGCGCCGGCGCTCGCGGTGGATGTCTTCGGCAACGTTGGCCAGCAGTGCGAAATGGCTGAACGCCCGGATGACCGGGATCGCCTGGTGGATGTCGAGCCCACAGAACATGCGCGACATGTCCGCCCGGTCGATCTCCGAGCGCCGCACCCGGAACGATTCCACCCGGGCGCGCTCCACGAGGTCGAACACCTCGTCGCCGTTCTGCTCGCGCACGGTGTCGCCGAGGATGGCGCCCAGCAGGCGGATGTCGGCGCGCATCGGCTCGGTCGCCTCGCGGCCGACCCGGGTCCGCTGCACGGCGCCGATCGGCGCCAACGCGGTGTCGGATACCTCAACCATGGGTCCCAGTATCGGTGAGGACGACCGGGACCGCCTGCCGAGAGGTCAGCGGTACTTGATGAGCAGGGCCATGCCGACGATGCACACCAGCCAGATGCCGACGACGAACATCGTCAACCGGTCGAGGTTCTTCTCCACCACCGTCGACCCGGACAGACTGGACTGCACACCCCCGCCGAACAGCGTCGACAGGCCCCCGCCCTTGGCGCGGTGCAGCAGGACCAGCAACACCACCAGGATGCTGCTGACGACCAGAGTGATCTGCAGGCCCAGTTGCATGCACGGAAGCTTACCGGGTCGCGACCGGGAGTTTGCGCACCCCTACGGAAGCGGCCCGCCGGCGGCGATCGCCGCCAGCGTCGCGAACTGCTCCCCGTCCAGCGACGCCCCACCGACCAGGCCGCCGTCGATGTCGTCCCGGGCGACGAGTTCGCCGACGTTCTTGGCG
>NZ_JBYCLC010000361.1:0-36548 GCF_057473685.1 Mycobacterium sp. TH-M116
GCCGGTTCTCTTCCCTCTCCCCCCGTCCTCCCCTTCTCCTCGCCCCCCTCCCTCAAGAGGGTCTACCGGGGCTGCCGCCCCGAACCAGACGGTGTCGATGCCGCCGTCGGCGATCAGCCGGCGCATCCGGGCATCGACCGCAGGGCCGGGCAGCATCAGCGTGCCGGGGTGACGCACCACGCGGTAGCCGGCCGCCGCGGCCGCCGCATCGAAGCGCTCGGCGCCCTTCCAGCGCGGTGCGTAGACCGTCACGGAGTGCGACCCCGCACCGGCCAGCCGACCGACGAACTCGACCAGATACGACTGGATGCCGCCCGGCCGCGGCGGAAAATCATTGGTCACCAGCAGGACCCGGCTCACAGTGCGACAGGCTAGCCTGCCGGTCGCCCCGGCGTGCGCGTGCGTCGGCTCGCGGCGGGTGCCGCCAGCCACCGCCGCCACCGGGCGAGCAGGCCCGGCGGGTCGGTGCCCAGGACGTCGCGCACGGCGGTGGGCAGGTCGGTGTGGCCGGCACCGCACGTGGCCACGTAGAACGCGCGCAGCGTCGCCGCCCCACCGTAGGTGTCGGCGACGAACCGGGCGAACCACCATGCGCGGTCATACGCCGCCGAGCGCTGCGGCCCCGCCGCGTCCAGATCGGCGTCCGACGGCAGCGCCAGCGCCCCGGCCGCGGCACCGGCGGGCACCGGGGTGGCCGGCCGGGCGACGAAGTCGGCGACGCCCTCGGTCAGCCACCGGGGCGCGTCCAGCGCGGTGTCGGGGCGTGCCGCGTAATGAAAGAGCTCGTGGGTCAACACGATTCGCAGTGCGGATGCGCTCATTGCGGCCGCGCCCGGGGCGAACACGATGCGCTGGCCGACCGCCACCCGGTGGGCGGGATCGACGCGGTCGGCAACCGTCACGGCCGCGATGTCGGCCCACTGAGCCGCCGGTCCCCCGCCGGCGGCGGCGCGGAACTGCGCGTCGGAGCCGGCGGCCACCACCGCGACGTCGCGGCGCCAGTCGGCGCCCCAGAAGGCGTTTACTCGCCGCACCGCGGCGCCGGCATCCGCGGCGATCCGGGCCAGCAGGCGGTCGCCAGACGGGCCGCCGCGCCCGATCAGCTGCACGGTGTGGCCCTCGACGACCGCGGCGGGCGCGTCGGCGACCGGGTGCCCGGCGGGCCCGGCCGGCACGGCGGGAGATGGGCGCGGCGGCACGGCGGCGGCCACGAGCACCTCGGCGACGAACACCCACGCCAGCAGCGTCGACAGCCGACGACGCCGCGCGGCATCGGGATGCGCGCCCGGGCGCCTAGTAGCGACGGGCGTCGTGGATCGGGCCCGCGGCATTCATCGGAACCACGCGCACCGGTTGGCCGTAGGTGGAGGAATGGATCACCATCCCGTCACCGACGTAGATGCCGCTATGCGACGCGTCGGAATAAAAGGTGACCACGTCTCCGGGCTGCAGGTCCGACACCGCCACCGGTTGGCCGCCGTGGGCCTGCGCCTGGCTGGAGTGCGGTAGCGAGATACCGGCCTGCTGGAAGGCCCACATCACCAGCCCGGAGCAGTCGAACCCGCCGGGCCCGGCACCTCCCCACACGTACGGCGAGCCGACCTGCGTCAACGCCGCCTGCACCACGCTGGCGCGGTCACCACCGCCACCGCCGGGAGCAGCAGCCGCCCAGCCGAAGGGCGCCGGGGCCGCACCGGGCGCCTGCCCGTCGCCCGGGGGCGCGCCCGGCGGTGCCGCTTCCGGCGCCGGAGCACCCGGGGCCGGGGCGCCTTCCGGGACGGGCCCGGGGTCGGCCAGTGCGGTGCGCTGGTCGGATGTCAGGGCCAGATACTGCGACTTGACGACGGCGATCTGCACCTGCAACTGGCTCTGCTTGGACTGCAGGCCGGCCCGGACCGCCGCGGCCTGTTCGGCCGCGCTCTTGGCGGCCGCGGCGGACTTGGCCGATTCCTGCTCCGCCTTGGCGGCCTGCTGGCCGGCGAAGCGGTAGCTGGCCATCTGGTTGGTCATCTGGGTCGCCATCAGGCGCTGCATGCTCAGCTTGTCGATCAACCCCTGCGGCGATCCCGCGGTCAGCATGGCTTCCATGCCATCGACACGGCCACCCATGTACGTTGCGGCGGCCAGCTTGTCGACCGCCTTGTGGAATCCGGCCAGACGGGCTTTCGCCGCATCGACGGCGACCTGGTCCCCCGCGTGCTTCTGCTCCGCTGCGCGCTCGGCCGCCACCTTGTCGTTGAGGTCGAGCTGCGCACTGTGCATGGCCTCGGTGGTCCGCTCGGCCCGTCGCGACAGCTCGGTCAGCTTGGCCAGCGCATCCTGGCCAGGGTCGGCAGCCACGTTTGCCGCGAAAACGCCGGAAAGCACCGTGAAGCCCGCTAACGTACCGACAAGACCACGTGTCAAGCCACGCGCAAGCGGACACCTAACGTCAAAGCTCAAGATTGTGCATCCTCGAACGGCCTTCGGCGGATGGCCGCCGAGCTGGTTTAGGTCTCAAACAGGTTACGAAACGATAAAGGCTTTGTCCAAAGTAGTTCGTTAAGAAATTGGAGAGATTTCTGTCATTTCTCTGTGGGTGACGGCGGGTTGGCCGCGCACCGAAGTGTAAGCGGCGCAGGGCGGTTAATCCACACCGGACGCGCGGGCGCGTCGTATCGGCACCAGACGCAGCCGCGGCGCCAACCCGACGTCCGCGAGAACCTCCAAGGCCGCGCACTCGTCCTGCAGCAGTGTCTCCGGCACGCCGAGCAGCACGCTCACCACACAGTCGCGGCAACCGGGCCCGCGGACCGCGCAGTCGTCGCAGTCGATCACCACCGATTCGGCCGGTTCGTCGCCTGCAACGCCTGGACTGTCGGGTCCGCTGATTCGTGCGATTCGTGCCATCGGGTCGATCCTCTCGGGTTGAGCTCTGCTGAAACCCCGGGTACGGGTTGCGCGCACGCTAACCGCTGGCACCGACATCGCCACGTCGCCGCATCCCGGCCGACCCGCGGCGTGGCGAGTACGCCGGTGTCGGTGGACATGCCTAACGTGGCACATCATGGGTGCCGACGGTGCGACTCAGCTGACTTTCGCGGACGTGGGAACGCCGGGCACCGCCGGCGAGATCCCGCTGCGCGAAACGACTTTCGTTGTGGTGGACCTCGAAACCACCGGTGGGCGAACCAAAGGCGCCGGCGGAACGCCGCCCGATGCCATCACCGAGATCGGGGCGGTCAAGGTCCGCGGCGGCGTCGTGCTCGGCGAGTTCGCCACGTTGGTCGACCCGCAGCGCAGCATTCCGCCGCAGATCGTGCGACTCACCGGCATCACCACGGCGATGGTCGGTGATGCCCCGCCGATCGAGGCCGTACTGCCGATGTTCCTCGAGTTCGCCGGCAACGCGGTGCTGGTCGCCCACAACGCCGGGTTCGACATCGGGTTCCTGCGCGCGGCAGCCGAGCGCTGTGGCATCGTCTGGCCCCGCCCGCAGGTGCTGTGCACGGTGCGGCTGGCCCGCCGGGTGCTCAGCCGCGAGGAGGCGCCCAGCGTGCGGCTGGCAGCCCTGGCGCGACTGTTCGCCGTCGCCGCCCAGCCCACACACCGCGCCCTCGACGACGCCCGCGCCACCGTCGAGGTGCTGCACGCGCTGATCGAACGGGTCGGGAACCAGGGTGTGCACACCTACGCCGACCTGCGCTCCTATCTGCCCGGTGTGACGCCGGCGCAACGCCGCAAGCGATCGCTCGCGGACGGCCTGCCGCAGCGGCCCGGGGTCTACCTGTTCCGCGGACCGTCGGGCGAGGTGCTCTACGTCGGCACCGCCGCCGACCTGCGGCGCCGGGTGCGTCAGTACTTCACCGGCGCCGACCCCCGCGGACGGATGAAGGAGATGGTCGCGCTGGCCACCACGGTCGACCACGTCGAGTGTGCGCACGCGCTCGAGGCCGGCGTGCGGGAACTGCGCATGCTGGCCGCCCACGCGCCGCCTTACAACCGCCGGTCCAGATACCCGCAACGCTGGTGGTGGCTGGCGCTGACCGACGAGGCGTTCCCGCGGCTGGCGGTGGTGCGCGCCCCGCGACACGAGCGCGCCGTCGGGCCGTTCCACTCGCGCGCCGACGCCGCCGACACAGGTGAGTTGCTGGCCCGATTCACCGGGCTACGAACCTGCACCACCCGGCTGGGGCGCTCCGCGTTGCACGGACCGGCCTGCGCCGCGGCCGAGGTGTCGCCATGCCCCGCCGCGCGCGACGTCACCGCGACCGGGTACGCGGCGGCGGTGGCGCGCGTCGCGGCCCTGATCGACGGCCAGGACAACAGTGCCCTGGCCGCGGCGATCGGCCAGGTCGCCGCGCTGGCCGAGCACGGCCACTACGAGAGCGCGGCGCGGATGCGCGACCGTACCGCCGCCGCGATCGAGACGCTGTGGCGCGGCCAGCGGCTCCGTGCGCTGACCGCTGTGCCGGAGCTGATCGCTGCCGCGCCCGACGGCCCGGACGGAAAGGGCGGATACCAGCTCGCCGTTGTGCGCCACGGCCAGCTCGCCGCCGCGGGCACTGCCCGGCGCGGGGTGCCGCCTATGCCCGTGGTCGAGGCCCTATGTGCTGCCGCCCAGACGATTCTGCCGTTACCGGCCCCGCTGGGCGGTGCGCTCGTCGAGGAGACCGCTCTGATCGCACGATGGCTGGCCGGCCCCGGGGTGCGCATCGTGCGGGTCTCGAGCCCCGACGGCTGGGCCTCTCCGCTGGGATCGGCCGGCACGTGGGCGGGGTGGGCGGCGTCGGCACGCTCGGCGCGCCTGGCCTGCGATCACGCGTGGCCCGACGGCCCGCCTCCTCAGCGCTCCGCTGCACGGCGCGCATCGCCACCGGGCGCCGGCGACTCAGGACTGCCGGCCGAACCGCACCCACCGCGCGAGCAGGTTTTCGGCCGCGCCGGAGTCGATGGCCGCCGCGGCCCGGCGCAGCCCGTCCTCCCACGCGGGCAGCCATTCGGCGCGGCTGGATAGCCCTGCGTGCGCGACGATCGCCCCGGCGGCATTGAGCACGACCGCGTCGCGCACCGGGCCCCCGGCGCCGGCCAGCACCGCCCGGGCCTCCGCCGCATTGGCCCGTGCGTCACCGCCCAGCAACTCAGCGCGGTCGGCGCGGGCGAATCCGAAACCGGCCGGATCGAACGTCAGCTTGTCCACGGTCCCGGCCTGCACCCGCCAGATCGTGCTGGTGGTCGTGGTGGTCAGTTCGTCGAGCCCGTCGTCACCGTGCACGACCAGCACACTGGACCGGCGCGCGGCGAACACCCCCGCCATCACCTCGGCCAGATCGGCGAATGCGCAGCCGATCAGGCCTGCTCGGGGCGACGCTGGATTCGTCAGCGGCCCGAGGAGATTGAAGACGGTCGGCACGCCGATCTCGCGCCGCACGGACGAGGCGTGCCGGTACGACGGGTGGAAGACCGGGGCGAAGCAGAACCCGATCCCGACGTCGGTGAGGCAGCGCGCCACCTGATCGGGTTCGAGCTCGATGCGCACCCCGAGCGCCTCGAGGGTGTCGGCACCCCCGGACAGCGACGACGACGCGCGGTTGCCGTGCTTGACCACCGGCACGCCGGCGGCCGCGACCACGATTGCGGCCATGGTCGACAGGTTGACGGTGTTCATGCCGTCGCCCCCGGTGCCCACGATGTCGACGGCGTCGTCGGGAACCGCGCCGTCGGGCATCCGGTGCGCGTGGCTCAGCATCACCTCGGCCAGTTCACCGACTTCCACCGCGGTGGGCACCTTCATCGTCATCGCCACCGCGAAGGCCGCGATCTGGGCGGGTGTCGCGCCGCCGGCCATGATCTGGTCCATGGCCCAGGCCGCCTGGCCACGCACCAGCGGCTGCCCGCCCGTCAACCGGGCCAGCACCTGCCGCCACGACGCCGCCGGCCCGGCGGGGGCCCCGACAGCCGCGACCCCTGACATCTGGGACGACTCGGGTGACACGGGCACCCGCCGATGGTCCCACGGTCGGCGGGCCCACCCCATCAGGCCCCCGACAGGCCCGGAACCGTCGGCGCCGCGACGCGCGGCACCGAATTGCCGCCCCGGGTGGAGTTCGACAACTACAAAGCGTCATACTTGCGGATGTGACTAGCGTTGCCGGGACCTCAGGTGCTGCCATCACGTCGCGTGTGCATTCGCTGAACCGACCTAACATGGTCAGTGTTGGCACCATAGTGTGGCTTTCGAGCGAGTTGATGTTCTTTGCTGGCCTGTTTGCGATGTATTTCACAGCGCGCTCCCAGGCCGGCGGGAAGTGGCCGCCGCCGCCGACCGAGCTGAATCTGTACCAGGCCGTCCCGGTGACACTGGTGTTGATTGCCTCCTCGTTCACCTGCCAGATGGGTGTGTTCGCGGCCGAGCGGGGCGACGTCTTCGGGCTGCGCCGCTGGTATGTGATCACGTTCCTGATGGGGCTGTTCTTCGTCCTCGGGCAGGCCTACGAGTACTACCACCTGGTGACCCACGGCACGACCATCCCCGGAAGCTCCTACGGCACCGTCTTCTACCTGTGCACCGGCTTCCACGGCCTGCACGTCACCGGCGGCCTGATCGCCTTCATCTTTCTGCTGGTCCGCACAACGATGAGCAAGTTCACGCCCGCACAGGCGACGGCGAGCATCGTCGTCTCGTATTACTGGCATTTCGTCGACATCGTGTGGATCGCACTGTTCACCGTCATCTATTTCATTCGATGAGCCTGCGCTGGGACGAAGAGGAGTGCTCGGTTGAAGAAATTAGGGTCTAGTCGATCAGCCGCCGGCAGGCGGCGAGGTCACTCGTCACCGGCGCAGCGTGATCGCGCGCGGCGGAGGCTGCGCCGGCGCCTGTCGGGCGGCCTGCTGCTGTTGACCGCGCTGACGATCGCCGGCGGGCTGGCCGCCGTGCTGACGCCCACGCCGCAAGTGGCCGTCGCCGACGAGTCGGCCTCGGCGCTGTTGCGTACCGGTAAGCAGCTGTTCGACACCTCCTGCGTGTCGTGCCACGGCGCCAACCTGCAGGGCGTGGACCAGCACGGACCCAGCTTGATCGGGGTCGGCGAGGAGGCCGTCTACTTCCAGGTGTCCACCGGCCGCATGCCCGCCATGCGGGGTGAGGCCCAGGCGCCGCGCAAGGAGCCGATCTTCGACGAGTCGCAGATCGAGGCGATCGGCGCCTTCGTGCAGGCCAACGGCGGCGGCCCGACGGTGGTCCGCAACCCCGACGGCAGCCTGGCGATGCAGTCGCTGCGCGGTGACAACGTGGGCCGCGGCGGCGACCTCTTCCGGCTCAACTGCTCGTCGTGCCACAACTTCACCGGCAAGGGCGGTGCGCTCTCGTCGGGCAAGTATGCGCCAGACCTCGGACCCGCCAACGAGCAGCAGATTCTGGCCGCGATGCGCACCGGTCCGCAGAACATGCCCAAGTTCTCCGACCGCCAGCTGTCCTTCGACGACAAAAAGGACATCATCGCCTACGTGAAATCGGTCTCCGAAGAGCGCCAGCCAGGCGGCTACGGCCTCGGCGGCTTCGGACCCGCACCCGAGGGCATGGCGATGTGGATCATCGGGATGGTCGCCGCCATCGGGCTGGCACTGTGGATTGGGGCGCGAGCATGAGCGACATCGATCACGGCGGTTCCCAGGAGCCCGATGACGCCACGCTGGCCGGGATGTCGCAGCAGCAACTGCTCGAGTTGGGCGGCAAGCTTGACGGCGTCGAGACCGTCTACAAGGAACCACGCTGGCCGGTCGAGGGCACCAAGGCCGAGAAGCGCGCCGAGCGCGGCGTGGCCCTGTGGCTTCTGGCGGGCGGCGGCTTCGGGCTCGCGCTGCTGCTGATCTTCATCTTCTGGCCCTGGGAGTACAAGCCCAAGGACGCCCCAGGCAGCATCCTGTACACGCTGACCACTCCGCTTTACGGCCTGACCTTCGGGATGTCCATCCTGGCCATCGCGGTCGGGGCAATCCTCTACCAGAAGCGGTTCATCCCCGAAGAGATCTCGATCCAGCAGCGTCATGACGGCGCGTCCCGGGAGATCGACCGCAAGACCGTGGTGGCCAACCTGACCGACGCTTACCAGACATCGACGATCGGACGCCGCAAGCTGGTCGGGCTGTCGCTGGGCATCGGCCTGGGCGCGTTCGGCCTGAGCAGCCTGGTGGCCTTCGTCGGGGGTCTGATCAAGAACCCGTGGAAGCCGGTGGTCCCCACCGAGAACGGCATGGAAGCGGTCCTCTGGACGTCCGGATGGACCCCCCGCTACCGCGGCGAGACCATCTTCATGGCGCGCGCCACGGGCGCCACCGATGGCGCACCCTTCATCAAGATGCGCCCGGAGGACATCGACGCCGGTGGCATGGAGACCGTGTTCCCCTGGCGGGAGTCCGACGGCGACGGCACGACGGCCGAGTCGCGCGAGAAGCTGCGCGGCATCCAGATGGGCGTTCGCAACCCCGTCATGCTCATCCGGATCCGGCCCACCGACATGGCCCGCGTCGTCAAGCGGCAAGGCCAGGAGAGCTTCAACTTCGGCGAACTCTTCGCCTACACGAAGGTCTGCTCGCACCTGGGTTGCCCGGCGTCGCTGTACGAGGAGCAGTCGTACCGGATCCTGTGCCCTTGTCACCAGTCGCAGTTCGATGCGATGCATTACGCCAAGCCGATATTCGGGCCTGCGGCGCGCGCGTTGGCGCAGCTGCCCATTACCATCGACGAGAACGGGTATCTGGTTGCCAACGGCAACTTCGTCGAACCCGTCGGACCGGCATTCTGGGAGCGCACCACATGAGTCCGAAACTCAGTCCTCCGAAGCTCGGCGACGTCCTGGCCCGTCAAGGGGAGGACATCGACACCCGCTACCACCCGTCGGCGGCGGTGCGCCGGCAGCTCAACAAGGTCTTTCCCACGCACTGGTCGTTCCTGCTCGGCGAGGTCGCGATGTACAGCTTCATCGTGCTGTTGCTGACCGGCGTGTACCTGTCGCTGTTCTTCGACCCCACCATGGGTGAGGTCACCTACAACGGGGCGTACCAGCCGCTGCGCGGCGTGGACATGTCGAAGGCCTTCGCCTCCACCCTGGACATCTCGTTCGAGGTGCGCGGCGGCCTGTTCGTCCGGCAGGTCCACCACTGGGCCGCGCTGATGTTCGCCGCCGCCATCATGGTGCACCTGGCGCGCATCTTCTTCACCGGCGCGTTCCGGCGGCCCCGCGAGGCCAACTGGGTGATCGGTTCCCTGCTGCTGATCCTGGCGATGTTCGAGGGTTTCTTCGGCTACTCGCTGCCCGATGACCTGCTGTCGGGCATCGGAATCCGGGCGTCATTGTCCTCGATCACGCTGGGCATGCCGGTGATCGGCACCTGGCTGCACTGGGCCTTGTTCGGTGGTGACTTCCCCTGCGGCGGAGTGGGCTATCACTGCGCCGAGGCGGGCTACATCATCCCGCGCATGTACTCCCTGCACATTCTGCTGTTGCCCGGAATCATCCTGGCGCTCATCGGCGCGCACCTGGCCATGGTGTGGTTCCAGAAGCACACGCAGTTCCCGGGGCCCGGCCGCACCGAGCACAACGTCGTCGGCGTCCGGGTGATGCCGATCTTCGCGGTCAAGTCCGGCGCCTTCTTCGCGGCGATCGTCGGCGTGCTGGGCCTGATGGGTGGGCTGCTGCAGATCAACCCGATCTGGAACCTGGGCCCCTACAAGCCTTCTCACGTCTCGGCCGGCTCGCAGCCGGACTTCTACATGATGTGGACCGAGGGTCTGGCCCGTATCTGGCCGCCGTGGGAGTTCTACTTCTGGCACCACACCATCCCAGCCCCGGTGTGGGTGGCACTGCTGATGGGCCTGGTCTTCATCCTGCTGATCGTCTACCCCTTCCTGGAGAAGCGGTTCAGCGGTGACCACGCGCACCACAACCTGTTGCAGCGTCCGCGGGACGTCCCGGTGCGCACGTCGATCGGTGCGATGGCGATCGCGTTCTACATGGTGCTGACGCTGAGCGCCATGAACGACATCATCGCGCTGAAGTTCGACATCTCGCTGAACGCGATGACCTGGATCGGGCGTATCGGCATGGTGGTGCTGCCGCCGATCGTGTACTTCGCCGCCTACCGGTGGTGCATCGCCCTGCAGCGCAGCGACCGGGACGTGCTCGAGCACGGCATCGAAACGGGCATCATCAAGCGGTTGCCGCACGGCGCCTACATCGAGCTGCACCAGCCACTCGGCCCGGTCGACGAACACGGTCACCCGCTTCCGCTGGAGTACCAGGGATCGCCGCTGCCCAAGCGGATGAACAAGCTGGGCTCGGCGGGGTCACCCGGCAGCGGCAGCCTGCTGTACGCCGACCCGGCATCCGAGGACGAGGCGTTGCGCGAGGCGGCGCAGGCCGCCGAGCACCGGGCCCTGACCGCCCTGCGCGAACACCAGGACGCCGTCGTCGGTTCCTCCTCAAACGGACACGACGAGCACTAGGCCTGGGCGCTCAGAGACGGGTTTGACTTCCGACGGGCGCACCTGTCCCGTCCGGCTCCCGTCCGGCCGCGGGGCGGGCGGGGCGGGGCCGATCGTATCGATGTGCACAGGCGCTGCGGGTTGACGGCATCCTGCCCGGCCGGCTCCCCGAGGATCCCGACGACGCGGCCTGCTCCGGCGGGCCGACGGCTACACGTAACCGGCCACCAGGCGACGGACCTGTCGCACGTGCAGGAACTCGACCACCGGCATCGCCGCAGTGACTGCTCCGGACAGCCCGTAGCCCACCCAGGACGCGCCGTCGTGACCCACGGCCATCAGGTAGGTCGCCGCCGCGACCGCGACAAGTGCGGTGCCTATCGTTCCCACCAGCAGTACGGTGCCGCGCAGCCACACTCGATCCACCGCCTCACCGGACCACTCGGCGGCCGGATCTGCCGCCTGCACCCCATGCCGACGCATCCGCTCCCCCTGCGTGCGCGTCGTGGCCGAGAAACCGGTCCGCAGCGGGGCGCCGGCCACGCCGCGTGCCGCCCCGGCCGGCGGACGGGCCGACGGCTGCTCCTGGGACATCCGGCGAGCCCGCAACAACACCGGGATGGCCCCGGCGATGATCAGCGCAGAAACGATGATCACCGCATACAGCACCGCGGTTGTGTGCGCGCCGCTGGCGGACATCTTGTGGAAACCGCGGCCCAGGTCGACCAGCGCGACGGCGGCGGCGACGCTGACGCCGAGGACAGCAAGCCAGATCGCTGCGCACGCCCCGACCAGCAGGCGATCGATCACGTCCGGCGGAATGGTATCGGAGCCGCGTCGAGACGAATAATTGCTGACCATCAGCAACTCGTCTGCGGCGCGTCGTTGGAGTTCGAGGACAGCACCGTTCCGTCGCTCGTGGTGATGGAGCAGTTGAGACGGCTGAGGCGGAACAGGCTGGACGCCTCGACCGAGCCTACGTCGGACTGGGCGATCGGCGTGACGGTCATCGACCAGGGAATGTACACGTTGTGCTGGGTGCGCCGCCGACCGGAGGCGTCGACGTAGGTCACCGAGATGATGTCGCCGGGCGCCTTGGTGCCGGTCACCGAATAGGTGACCTGCCGCGGACCGGTCGGGGTGGTGGTCGTCGGCGGTGGCGCCGCGGCCGTCGAGGTGGCCGGCGGCTCCGCCGAGGTGGTCGCCGGCGGGGGCGGCGGCGGGGTCACCGTCACCGTCTGGGTCTCGGTGGCAGTCGGGGGCGGCGGCGGAGGCGGCGGCGGGGGCAGCGGTTTCGTCGTGGTGATCTGGTCCTGCATCGGCGGGTTCGACGGGGTGGTGGTGGCCGGGTTGGCGAGCTTGCTGGTGTCGGTACGCGCGAAGAGCAGCGAAACCGACACCACGAGCGCGATCGCCGCCACGATCGCGGCGACACCGACCACCCACGGCCAGCGCGGAGCACGGTGTTCGTTTTCCGGTTCGGGCGCCTCGTCGTAGTCGTCGTACTCGTAAAGCCGAAGGTCGGCCGGCACGTAGGGGCCGCCGGTGACATGCTCGGACTCGGGCGCTGAATAGGCCCGGGAGTATGCGTCCGTCTGGACGCCCCGGTCCGCGGCCGCCATCTCGGCGTCGTCGACGTGTTCGAGTTCCTCCGCCGGACCGGCTTCGGCGCCGGGTTCAGGGTCGTCGCCGTGTCCGTCAGCGGAATCCGGTTCGGGGCTGAGCTTGCTCACGGAATCGGGTTCTTCAGGTTTCCATCCTGGGGGGTTCGGCCCGCTCATCTTCGCCTGCCCTGTCCAACTGCGTCACAAGCGCGCGGGGCTCCGCGGTCACATCGTTGCGCGCGCACTTCACAAGTTCTCATCCTGCCTGGACAAACCCTACCGAACCGAAAGCGCCAAAATCGTCCTGGCGAACTGGCCACCGGTCACGTGATCCGATTGTGACCTTCGCGTTCCGAAATCAGTGTTTCTCGGGCCCGACGTAGTACTCGAAGACCAACCCACCCACCGACGCGAGGATGAAAACCACCCCTGCGGCAAGCAGCCACGGCAGCCACAGCGCGACACCGACCGCCGTCACCGAGGCTGAGAGCGCGACCATGATCGGCCACCAGCTGTGCGGGCTGAAGAACCCCAATTCGCCTGCGCCGTCGCTGATCTCAGCACCTTCGTAGTCCTCGGGCCGGGTGTCGAGCCGGCGCGCCACGAACCGGAAGAAGGTGGCCACGATCAGGGCCATGCCGCCGGTCAACGCCAGCGCGGCCGTGCCCGCCCACTCCACGCCACCGGTCGCGTACAACGAAGTCAACACCCCGTAAACCACCGCCACGATGACAAAGAACCCGGCGACGAACTCGAACAGCCTCGCTTCGATATGCATTGAGCGTCCTCACCTACTGGCTTGTGGTCAATTCACCACGGCGGGTGTCGAAAGGATGGGTGGTCACCGCCACGGGAGTCTGGTTGATCGCCTGCAGCGCCTGGGCGTTGGTCTTGCCTTCCATACGTTGGTGCAGGTAGGCCTTGAAGTCGTTCGCCGACACCACCCGAACCTCGAAATTCATCATCGAATGGTAGGTGCCGCACATCTCGGCGCAGTGACCGACGAATGCGCCGGTCTTGTCGATCTGCTCCACCTGGAACACGTTGACGGAGTTGTTCGCTTTCGGGTTGGGCATCACGTCACGCTTGAACAGGAATTCGGGCACCCAGAACGAATGCACCACGTCGGCGGACGCCAGCTGGAACTCGATGCGCTTGCCCTCGGGGAGCACGAGAACCGGGATTTCGGTGGTGGTCCCCAACGTTTCGATCTTGTCGAAGTTGAGGTAGCTGAGGTCCTCGCCGTGGAGCCCGTGCGCCGGGCCGACGAGTTCATCGCCATGCTTGTCGACTCCCACCGGCCTGGGCACCATGGCCTTCTTGCGGGCGGGGTCGGCGCCGTCATAGGTGAAGGTGCCGTCCTTGAAGTCGACGCGCTGGTAACCGAACTTCCAGTTCCACTGGAAGGCGGTGACATCGATCACCACGTCCGGGTCCTTGGCGATGTGCAACACCTTCTCCTGGACCACGACGGTGAAGTAGAACAGCACGGAGATGATCAGAAAAGGCATCACCGTGAGCACCAGCTCCAAGGGCATGTTGTAGCCGAACTGGCGGGGCAACTCGGTGTCGGTCGCCTTCTTGCGGTGGAAGGCCGAAGACCAGAAGATGAGCCCCCACACGATGCCGCCGACGGCCAGGGAGGCGATGACGGCGCCGATCCACAGCTCCCGGTTCAGGTGCGCTTCCGGGGTGATGCCTTCCGGCCAGCCCATCCCCAGCGCCTGCGACCAGCTGCAGCCACTCACGCTGACCGCAAGCGCTCCCAGCATCCCGGCCAGTGCCAGCGGCCGACGACGCCGGAACAGCCCCCGCACGCTGACGGGAAGGCCACCCGAAAGCCCTTGAAACCTGACCTGCGACAAACGGTGCGAACGGACCTGCTCGCGAGGTGTCACGTTGGCGCCTCCAGACTCGGATATCGAATACTACGCAGCGTAGACCACGGCTCTGACGCAGGCGACGAAACCCCGGCTGCACCATTCTCCAGATCGCCGCATCCGCCGGTGACCTCTCGCGGCCGGGCAACACAACCAGCAGCCAGGTGCGGCATACTGGGGCGCCGTGTGCGGACTGTTGGCTTTTGTCGCGGCCCCGGCGGTTGCTGCGGCCCCCGATGGGGCAGCCCGGGCCGACGCGTCCGTCGCGCGTGCGTCGCACCTGATGCGCCACCGAGGGCCCGACGAGCCGGGCACCTGGACCGATCCGGACGCCGACGGCGCGGTCGTATTCGGTTTCAACCGGCTGTCGATCATCGACATCGCCCACTCGCATCAACCGCTGCGCTGGGGGCCGCCCGAACATCCCGGCCGCTACGTGCTGGTGTTCAACGGCGAGATCTACAACTACCTTGAGCTGCGCGACGAACTTGCCGCCCGGCACGGCGCCGCGTTCGCCACCGACGGTGACGGCGAGGCCATCGTCGCCGGATACCACCACTGGGGCACTGAGGTGCTGGGCCGCCTGCGCGGCATGTTCGCATTCGCCCTGTGGGACACCGAAACTCGTGAATTGTTCTGCGCGCGTGATCCTTTCGGTATCAAGCCGCTGTTCGTCGCCACCGGCGCCGGCGGCACCGCGGTGGCCAGTGAGAAGAAGTGCCTGCTGGATCTGGTTGATCTGCTGCGCTTCGACACCGGGATCGACGAGCGGGCGGTTCAGCATTACACGGTTCTGCAGTACGTGCCGGAGCCCGAGACGCTGCACCGCGGGGTACGCCGGCTGGAGTCGGGCTGCTACGGCCGGATCCGTCCCGGCCGGCAGCCCGAGGTCACCCGGTACTTCGCGCCGCGCTTCGCGCCGGTGCCACTGACCCGTGACGCCGAACAAGCCCGCTACGACGAGATCACCGCGGTGCTCGAGGATTCGGTGGCAAAGCACATGCGCGCCGACGTCACCGTGGGTGCTTTTCTGTCCGGGGGCATCGACTCCACCGCCATCGCGGCGCTGGCCATCCGGCACAATCCGCGGCTGATCACGTTCACCACCGGCTTCGAGCGGGAGGGATTCTCCGAGATCGACGTCGCGGTGGCCTCCGCCGAGGCCATCGGCGCCCGCCACATCGCCAAGATCGTCACCCCGCAGGAGTTCGTGGCGGCCCTACCCGAGATCGTCTGGTACCTCGATGAGCCGGTGGCCGACCCCGCGCTGGTACCGCTGTTCTTCGTCGCGCGCGAAGCCCGCAAACACGTCAAGGTGGTGCTCTCCGGTGAGGGCGCCGACGAGCTGTTCGGCGGGTACACGATCTACCGGGAGCCGCTTTCGTTGCGGCCCTTCGACTACCTGCCGCGGCCGCTGCGCAAGTCGATGGGCAGGGTGTCCACACCGCTGCCCGAGGGCATGCGCGGCAAGAGCCTGCTGCACCGTGGTTCGTTGACGCTCGAGCAGCGCTACTACGGCAACGCCCGCAGCTTCTCCGACGCGCAGTTGCGCGACGTGCTGCCGGGATTCCGCCAAGACTGGACACACACCGACGTCACCGCCCCGGTGTACGCCGAATCGGCCGGCTTGGACCCGGTGGCCCGCATGCAGCACCTCGACCTGTTCACCTGGCTGCGCGGCGACATCCTGGTCAAGGCCGACAAGATGACGATGGCCAACTCGCTGGAGCTGCGGGTGCCGTTCCTGGACCCGGAGGTCTTCGCCGTCGCGTCGCGGCTGCCCGTGGAGGCGAAGATCACTCGCAAGACCACAAAGTACGCACTGCGCCGCGCGCTGGAGCCCGTCGTGCCGGCGCACGTACTGCACCGGCCCAAGCTCGGCTTCCCGGTGCCGATCCGGCATTGGCTGCGCGCCGGTGAGCTCATGGAGTGGGCCTACGCGATGGTCGACTCGTCGCAGGCCGGTCACCTGCTCGACGTGCCCGCTGTCCGCCGGATGCTCGACGAGCACCGCAACGGCGTCGTCGATCACAGCCGCCGGCTGTGGACTGTGCTGATCTTCATGCTGTGGCACGCCATCTTCGTCGACCAGAGCGTGACACCGCAGATCAGCGAACCGGTCTACCCAGTCCAGCTTTGATGGCGAGCAGTCGCAAAAGCCCGCAATTTCAGGCCGAAATCGGGGCTTTTGCTGGGGGCGCCTCCCCCTTGCGAGGGACTGCTCGCGGAGACTAAGCCAGCACCGCGGCGATCTCGGCGGCCGCCTCGTCGCCGTAGGCCCCGGCCAGCCGGGTCCTGGCGACCTCGTGATCCCACGTCCACTCCTGGGTCCCCGTGGACTCCAGCACCAGCACGGCCACCAGCGAGCCCAACTGCGCCGAGCGCTCCAGGCTCAGGTCGGCGCTGCGCCCGGTGAGGAAGCCGGCGCGGAACGCGTCGCCGACGCCGGTGGGGTCGACCTGACTGGTCTCGGGCACCACGTCGACGTGGATGCTGGTGCCGTCGGGTTGCACCACGTCCACCCCCTTGGGGCCCAGCGTGGTGACCCGCAGGCCGATCTGCGCCATGACGTCGGCTTCCGTCCAGCCGGTCTTGGACAGCATCAGGTCCCATTCGTAGTCGTTGGTGAACAGGTACTCGGCGCCGTCGACGAGCTTGCGGATCTCGTCTCCGGACAACCGGGCCAGCTGCTGGGACGGGTCGGCGGCGAACGGGAGCCCCAGTTTGCGGCATTCGTCGGTGTGCACGACCATCGCCTCGGGGTCGTTGGCGCCGATGATCACCAACTCCGGCTCGCCCAGGTCCGAGATCACGTCGACGAGCTTGATGTTGCGCGCCTCCGACATGGCGCCGGGGTAGAACGATGCGATCTGGGCCATGTCGACGTCGGTGGTGCAGGTAAAGCGCGCCGTGTGCGCACTATCTGAGATCAGGACGTGATCACAGTTGACGTTGTGGGCCAGCAGCCATTCGCGGTAGTCGGCGAAGTCGTCACCGGCGGCACCGACGAGGGCCACGTCACCGCCGAGCACCCCGATGGCGAAGGCGATGTTGCCGGCCACGCCGCCGCGGTGGATCACCAAGTCGTCCACCAGGAAGCTGAGCGAGACCTTCTGAAGATGATCGGCCAGCAGCTGTTCGGAGAAGCGGCCCGGGAACCGCATCAGATTGTCGGTCGCTATCGACCCAGTCACCGCGATCGTCACGAAATCTCCACCCTTCATTAATAAGACTGTCTACCTTACTCGCGTGCATTGACCGTCGTTGCGTCCGCGGTCCGGGCGAACCGGTGCGCTAGCCTGCCTACAAACCTCACCAGTCGCCGAGCCCCGACGAGCGGGCGGTCACCCGCCGCCGACCCTTTACCGGGCGCCCCAACTACCACCGTAGGAGATCCACGATGGCCGGTCCGCACCCTCCGAACCACACCGTCGGCCATGACCGTCCAGCGCCGGCCGCAGCGTCGCGGCCGTTCGAGTACCCCAACGATCACGCGGTCGGCGACTCGACCTTCGGTCCTGCGCCGGGGGGTCCTGCGGGACCCCCGCCGCTCAATTATGCAGGTCCGCCACCGGCGCCGGTCGGCTACCCGCAGCGACGGTCCAAGCGACGTTTGCTGGTCAGTGTCCTGGTGGCCGTCGCCCTGGCGGCCACGACGACTGTGGCGATCGTGTACGGGGTCCGTACCAACGGCGCCAACACCGGCGCGACGTTCTCGGAGGGTGCGGCCACAACGGCCATTCAGGGCTACCTGAACGCGCTGGACCACCGCGATCTCGATGTCGTCGTCCACAACGCTCTGTGCGGCATGTACGACGGGGTGCGCGACAAGCGGTCGGACCTGGCGCTGGCCAGGCTCGCCAGCGACGCCTTCCGCAAGCAGTTCTCCCAGGTCGAGGTGACCTCGATCGACAAGATCGTGTACTTGTCGCAGTATCAGGCCCAGGTGTTGTTCACGATGCGCGTTTCGCCCACGTTCGGTGGCGCGATGCGCGGGCACGGGCAGGTGCAGGGCATAGCGCAATTGCTGTTCCAGCGCGGCCAGATCATGGTGTGCTCGTACGTGTTGCGCACCGGCGGTTCGTACTAGAGCCCGAATGCCGGAGCTGCCGTCAACGTCAACGAGTCAGCTGAAGGTCAGTTGAAGGAGTCCCCGCAGGCGCAAGAACCGGTGGCGTTGGGGTTGTCGATGGTGAAGCCCTGCTTCTCGATCGTGTCGACGAAGTCGATCGAGGCGCCCTCGACGTAGGGCGCGCTCATCCGGTCCACCGTCAGCCTGACGCCGCCGAACTGCACGGTCAGATCACCGTCCAGCGTCCGATCGTCGAAAAAGAGGTTGTAGCGCAGGCCCGCGCAGCCGCCCGGCTGAACCGCGATGCGCAGCGCCAGGTCGTCACGGCCCTCCTGCTCGAGCAGGGACTGCGCCTTGGCGGCAGCGGCCTCGGTCAGGATCACGCCGTGGGTCTTGGCATCCGACTCGTTTTGCACCGTCATTGCTTCTCCTACATGCCTCATCGGTACTGCATGCCCATGCATGCCTCAGTGGGTTGAGTGGGTCCGCGTCAGCAGGGCCCGATCGACTCCGAAAAAACCCTCTTGCTCAACGGTACCTCGCCGGACCGCTATTCCCGAGTCGAGCCGCCGCCTGGGAGGCCAGTCCCATCAGCTGGTTGGCCGCGTCGGCCTGCGCGAGTCGCGCCGAACCGGCGTAGTCGGCGATCGACAAGGCCGACATGATGCCCGCCGTGCGCACCGCCGAGTTGTCCAGCCCGACCTGTCCGGCCAGCACGATCACCGGGATGCCCCGTGGGCGGGCCTCGTCGGCGAGGAATCCCACCACCTTGCCGTGCAGTGACTGCTCGTCGAGCCGCCCCTCCCCGGTAAGGATCATCTCCGCGATGTCGAGGTCGTCAGCCAGGTGGGTGTGCTCGGCGATGATCTGGGCGCCCGATTCGCACCGAGCGCCGAGCGCCAGCAGCCCCGCGCCGATGCCGCCGGCGGCGCCCGCTCCGGGCTCGGAGCTCACGTCACGTCCGGCCGCGGCTTCCAGCTCCAGCGCCCACGTCTCGAGGCGCACCTCCAAGGCCGCGACGGCGGCGGTGTCGGCACCCTTCTGCGGCCCGAACACCCGGGCGGCCCCCCAGGGCCCGGTCAGCGGGTATTCGGTGTCCGAGGCGATGATCAGCTCGATGCCGGCCAGTTTCCGGCGGGCGGCGTCCAGCCCGCCGAGCTCGGTGATCATGCCCTGGCCGCCGTCGGTGCACGCGCTGCCACCCAGCCCGACCACGATCCGCCTTGCCCCGTAGCACAGCGCCTCGTCGATGAGCTGGCCCACTCCCCTGCTGTGGGCCGCGAGCGCCGTCTCCGGGGTCGGCGGGCCACCCAGCAGGGCCAGACCACAGGCCTGGGCGCACTCCAGATAGGCCGTCGACGAAAAGGCATCCATCACCCAGTCGGCGCCGACAGTCGTGTCCAGCGGCCCGGACACCTTCAGACACCGTTTCCGCCCCAGCCGGCTGGCCAGAACCTCGACAAAGCCCGGGCCGCCATCGGACTGCGGGGCCACGATGAACCGGTCACCCGGGCGTGACCGGTTCCAGCCGGTCGCGATGGAGGCGGCTGCCTCTACCGCCGACAGGCTGTCGCCGTAGCAGTCGGGGGCCACCAGCACCAGCATGGCCGGTAGCTGGAGACGACCTGGCCTGAGACCGACGGCAGCACCATCCGAGGCCATCGAGCCGTCGTCCATCACAGGCAGCCGTTCAGCACAGGCCTAAGCGTAGGGCCATCCTCGCCGTCGGCGCATCGCCAACCGGAATGCTTTCCGGGGCGATCCCACGCGCCGGCCGCGGCGCGAAGTAACCTGACGGCTGTGAAGCGACTGGGCCGCAGGAAGAACCACGAAGACGACCTCGGGGAAGACGTGCCGGAGCCGGTCTCGGGTACCGGCGACGGGGCCCTCGGCGAGTCACGCCGGACCGCACCCAAAGGCCGTCCCACCCCCAAGCGCAACAACGCCCGGCGCAGCGCCAAGAAGGGGCCGGTCGCGCCGGCACCCATGACCGCATCGGAGGCGCGGGCCCGACGCAGGTCCCTGGCCAAGCCCAAGCTCAGCCGCGAGGAACGCAGGGCCGACAAGGCCGCCAGCCGCGCCAGGATGACGGACCGCCGCGAACGCATGATGGCCGGCGAAGAGGCCTACCTGCTGCCGCGCGATCAGGGGCCGGTGCGCCGGTATGTCCGCGACGTGGTGGACGCCCGGCGCAACCTGCTCGGATTGTTCATGCCGGCGACACTGTTCTTGCTGTTCGTGATGTTCGCGGTCCCGCAGGTGCAGCTCTACATGTCCCCGGCGATGCTGCTGGTGATGGCGGTGATGTCTGTCGATGCGCTCATCCTGGGCCGCAGGGTGACCAGAATGGTCGATGCGAAATTCCCGAACAACACCGAAAGCCGCTGGAAAATCGGTCTCTACGCCGCCAGTCGGGCGTCCCAGATGCGCAGGATGCGGGCGCCGAAGCCCCAGGTCGAACGCGGCAGCAGTGTCGGCTGAGCCTCGCCTGAAAGCCGCCTGACCCCGGTGCGCACGCTGGTGCTGGGCGGGATCAGGTCCGGCAAGTCACGCTGGGCCGAGAAAGCCATCGCCGGGGAGCTGCCACCCGGTCGGCCCGTCCGTTACCTGGCCCCGGGCAGGGTCGACGAGGCCGACCCGGCCTGGGCGGAGCGGGTGGCCCGGCACCGCGGCCGGCGGCCCACGCACTGGGCGACGGTGGAAACCGAGGAGATCGCGGCCCAGCTGCGGCAGTCGCCGGACACCCCGGCGCTCATCGACGATCTCGGCGCCTGGCTGACCGCCGCGCTGGATCGCAACAACGCGTGGGGAAACGGTTCGCCGGCGCTGCCCGTCCACGAGATGATCGACGACATACTGACCGCCGTCGCGGCTTTCGCCGCCCCACTGGTGCTGGTCAGCCCCGAGGTCGGGCTGAGCGTGGTGCCGCCCACCGCGTCCGGCCGCCGGTTCGCCGACGAACTGGGCAGCCTCAACCAGCGCGTCGCCGAGGTGTGCGATCGAGTGGTCCTGGTGGTGGCCGGACAGGCGGTGCCCATCAAGCCCTCGGGAATCTGATGGAATTCCCGCCGATCCCGCCGCCGGATGCGGCTGCCGCTGCCGCCGCCCGCGCTCGCCAGGACACCCTGACCAAGCCGCGGGGAGCGCTCGGCCGCCTCGAGGACCTGTCGGTCTGGGTCGCGTCATGTCAGGCGCGGTGCCCTCCGCGGCAGTTCGGACGCGCCCGGGTGGTGGTGTTCGCGGGCGACCACGGCGTCGCCCGCGCCGGAGTGTCGGCGTATCCACCGGAGGTGACCGCCCAGATGGTCGCGAATATCGCATCCGGCGGGGCGGCGATCAACGTGGTGGCCGAGATCGCCGGTGCGACGGTACGGGTCGCGGACCTGGCCGTCGACGCCGACGCCGCCTCCGAACGGATCGCCGTCCACAAGGTGCGGCACGGCAGCGGCGACATCAGCGTGCAGGACGCGTTGACCCACCAGGAAACCGTCGCCGCGATCGCCGCGGGCCGGCGCATCGCTGACGAAGAGGTCGATGCCGGCGCCGACCTGCTCATCCCCGGCGACATAGGGATCGGCAATACCACCCCCGCGACGGTGTTGGTGGCGGCGTTGACCAACACCGAGCCCGTGGCTGTGGTCGGGTTCGGCACCGGGATCGACGACGCCGCGTGGGCGCGCAAGACGGCCGCGGTGCGCGACGCTCTGTTCCGGTCGCGGCTGGTGTTGCCCGACCCGGTCGGGCTGCTGCGCTGCTGCGGCGGTGCGGACCTGGCCGCCATGGCGGGTTTTTGCGCGCAAGCGGCCGCGCGGCGCACGCCGGTGCTGCTCGACGGCATGGCCGTGACGGCCGCGGCGCTGGTCGCCGAGCACCTGGCCCCGGGCGCCCGGCAGTGGTGGCAGGCCGGTCACCGCTCCCGCGAGCCGGGCCACTCGCTGGCCCTGGGGGCCCTCGCTCTGGAGCCGATCCTGGACCTGGGGATGCGGCTGGGCGAGGGCAGCGGCGCGGCCACGGCGCTGCCGGTGCTGCGGGCCGCGGTGGCCACGCTGGCGTCCATGGCGACCTTCGGCGAGGCCGGCGTCTCCGACCGCGCATTCCCGTGATGCGTTCGCTGGCAACGGCTTTCGCTTTCGGAACCGTGCTGCCCGTGCCCCGCGCCGAGCCGATGGGCCGCGGCGCCATGACCGCGTTTCCGGTGGTCGGCGCCGCCCTGGGGCTTTTGGCCGCGGCTGTCGTGTGGGGCGGCGCGGCGGCGTTCGGAACGGCCAGCCCGTTGCCCGGACTGCTCGCCGTGGTGGCGCTGCTGCTCGCGACCCGCGGCCTGCACCTCGACGGTGTCGCCGACACGGCCGACGGGCTCGGCTGCTACGGGCCACCGGAGCGCGCGCTGGCGGTGATGCGGCAGGGATCCGCCGGGGCGTTCGGCGTGGCTGCCGTCGTGCTCATGATCACGCTGCAGGGGTTCGCGTTCTCAGCCCTGCGGCCGACGGGGATCGTCGTGGCGGTCGTCGCCGGCCGGGTCACCGCGGTCCTGGCCTGTCGCCGCTCGGTGCCGGCGGCCGACGGAAGCGCGCTGGGCGTCCGCGTCGCCGGCAGCCAGCCCGCACCGGTGGTGGCGGCCTGGGTCGCGGTGTTGCTCGCCGTCTCCGTGCCAGCCGGGGCGCTGCCGTGGCAGGGCCCGGTGGCGGTGCTGGTGGCGCTGGGCTGTGGCGCCGTCCTGGCCGGGCACTGCGTGCGGCGGTTCGACGGCATCACCGGTGACGTGCTGGGCGCCGCGATCGAGTTGACGACGACGGTCGGCGCGCTGACGCTGGCGGCCTTCCAGGGGTGAGCAGACCGAAAAGCCCCCGAAACCGCCGGTTTCGGGGGCTTTTCGGTCTGCTCGCGTGGGTTACCCGAGCCGAGCCATCCAGCCGTGGGTGTCGGCGAAGGTACCGCGCTGGATTCCGGTGAGCGTGTCGCGCAGCGCCATCGTCACCTCGCCGGGTTCGCCGTCGGCGATGGTGAACTCGCCGTCGCCGTACTTGACCCGCGACACCGGGGTGATGACAGCGGCGGTGCCGCACGCGAACACCTCGGTGATCTCGCCGGCGGCCGCCTTCTTCTGCCACTCGTCGATATCGACCTTGCGCTCCTCAACACTGAATCCCGCATCGATCGCCAACTGCAGCAACGAATCCCGCGTGATACCCGGCAACAGCGAGCCAGACAGCTCCGGGGTGACCAGCCGCGCGGATCCGCCACTGCCGAAGACGAAGAAGATGTTCATCCCGCCCATCTCCTCCACGAAGCGGCGCTCGACGGCGTCCAGCCAGACCACCTGGTCGCAACCGTTGTCGGCGGCTTCGGCCTGTGCCAGCAGCGAGGCGGCATAATTGCCGCCGAACTTGGCCGCGCCGGTGCCCCCCGGGCACGCCCGGACGTACTCCGACGACACCCAGACGCTGACCGGGCTGACGCCTCCCTTGAAATAGGCGCCGGCCGGGGAGGCGATCAACAGGTAACGGAACTGCTTTGCCGGCCGCACCCCCAGCCCTGGCTCGGTGGCGATGATGAACGGCCGCAGGTACAGCGCGTCTTCCCCGCCGGCGGCGGGCACCCAGGTCTTGTCGACGCCGATGAGCTGACACAGCGAACCCATGAACAACTCGTCGGGCAGCTCCGGCATCGCCATCCGGCGGGCCGACGAGCGCAACCTGGCGGCATTGGCCTCGGCACGGAACGACACGATCGAGTCATCGGCCCACCGATACGCCTTGAGGCCTTCGAACACCTCCTGCGCGTAGTGCAGCACGATGGCCGACGGATCCAGTTCGATCGGCCCGTACGGGGTGACGCGCGCGTCATGCCAGCCCCGGCCGTCGGTGTAGTCGATCGACACCATGTGGTCGGTGTGATATTTTCCGAAACCCGGCTCGGCCAGGATGGATTCGCGTTCCTCGCCGGACGCAGGATGTGGCGAGCATGAAACCGTGAATTCAGGGAAGCCGCTCGTCATGGCGCCGATTGTATCTCCGGCTGCGAAGCGGCCTTTCGCCACTGTGAAAGCTACCGAGCGCTAATGGGTTTTCGCCGCGACGAAAGGCGGCCGCACGACCTCGCATTCGACGGAGCGGCCACGCACGTCGACGGTCACGCGCCGGCCGTCCTCGATGCCCGCGCCGGTGTCGATCAACGCCAGCCCGATGCCGGCCTGCAGCGTGGGCGAGAACGTTCCGGAGGTGGTGAAACCGACCGGGGTGTCCCCGGCCAGCACCGTGAGTCCCGGACGCAGCACCCCGCGGCCGACCATGCGCAGCCCGCGCAGCAGCCGCCGCGGCCCGGCCGCCTTCTCGGCCAGCAGCGCATCGCGGCCGAAGAAGGCGGCCTTCTTCCAGCCGACCGCCCAGCCGCACCGGGCCTGCAGTGGCGAGATGTCGAGCGAAAGTTCGTGCCCGTGCAGCGGATAGCCCATCTCGGTGCGTAGGGTGTCGCGGGCGCCCAGGCCGGCGGGCTCCCCGCCGGCGGCACGCACGGAAGCGAGCAGCGCGTCGAACACCACCCCCGCCGAATCCCAGGGCGGCAGCAGTTCGTAGCCGTGCTCGCCGGTGTAGCCGCTGCGGCACACCCGCACCGGCACCCCGGAGTAGGAGCCGTCGGCGTAGGCCATGTACTCCATGTCGGTCGGCAGCCCCAGATCCCCGAGCACGTCAACCGACTTCGGCCCCTGCACGGCCAGCACCGCGTAGGCGCGGTGCTGGTCGGTGATCGTCAGGCCGGATCCCGAACCGGCCTCGGCCGCCGCCCGCAGCGCCGCGACGACGGCGGCGGTGTTGGCGGCGTTGGGCACCAGGAATATCTCGTCGTCGGTGACGTAGTAGGCGATCAGGTCGTCGATGACCCCACCGGATTCGGTGCAGCACAAGGTGTATTGGGCCTTCCCCGGGCCGATGCGGCCCAGGTCGTTGGTGAGTGCGGAGTTGACGAACGCCGCGGCGCCCGGCCCGCGAACCAGCGCCTTGCCGAGGTGGCTGACGTCGAACAGTCCGACGGCATCGCGGGTGGCGTTGTGCTCGCTGACAGTGCCGGCGTAGGACACCGGCATCAGCCAGCCGCCGAATTCGCCGAGGCTGGCACCCAGCTCGCGATGGCGGTCTTCCAGCGGTCCGTGCAGCAGCTCTGACCCGTCGCTCACGCCGTCCCACCCTAATCGGCGCCGGTGAGGCTGCCGGGCCGGGCCCCGCCTCACGTGACTAGGGTGATTTCCCGTGACCACCGAACCGGGCTATCAGTCCCCCACCGTCAACGTCGCCACCTCGCTGCCCAAACGCACCACGGGCTCCACGGTGCTGCTCGTGCCGGTCGTCTCGAGCGGCGAGGACGACAAGCCGGGTGCGGTGCTGGCGTCTGCCGAGTCGTTCCTTCCTGCCGGCGCGGTCGCCGAGATCGAGGCCGGCCTGCGGGCCCTGGACGCCACCGGCGGCAGCGAACAGGTCCACCGGCTGGTGGTGGGTTCGCTGCCGGTGGCCAGCGTGCTGACGGTCGGCCTGGGCAAGCAGCGAGCGGAATGGCCGGCCGAGACCATCCGCCGCGCCGCCGGCGTGGCGGCGCGGTCCCTCGGCAGCGCCGACACCGTGCTCACCACCCTGGGCGAGCTGCCCGGCGAGGGCGTCTGCTCGGCCGCGGTCGAGGGGCTGATCCTGGGCGGCTACCGGTTCACCGAGTTCCGCAGCGCCAAGACGGCGCCCAAAGACAAAGGGCTGCGCAAGATCACCGTGCTCTCCGGTTCGAAGGACGCCAAGAAGCAGAGCGCGCACGGCGCGGCCGTCGCGACCGCGGTCGCCACCGCCCGCGACCTGGTCAACACCCCGCCGAGCCACCTGTTCCCCGCTGAATTCGCCAAGCGGGCCAGGGCTTTGGGCGAATCCGTCGGGCTGGACGTGGAGGTGCTCGACGAAAAAGCCCTCCAGAAAGCAGGTTACGGCGGCATCATCGGTGTCGGCCAGGGCTCGTCGCGCCCGCCGCGGCTGGTGCGGCTGATCCACCGGGGATCGCGGCTGGCGAAGAAGCCGCAGCAGGCCAAGCGGGTGGCGCTGGTGGGCAAGGGCGTCACCTTCGACACCGGTGGCATCTCGATCAAACCGGCGGCGTCGATGCACTACATGACCTCCGACATGGCCGGCGCCGCGGCCGTCGTGGCGACCGTGACCCTGGCCGCGCACCTGCAATTGCCCATCGACGTCATCGCCACGGTGCCGATGGCCGAGAACATGCCCTCGGCCACCGCGCAGCGACCGGGCGACGTGCTGACGCAGTACGGCGGAACGACGGTCGAGGTGCTCAACACCGACGCGGAGGGCCGGCTGATCCTGGCCGACGCGATCGTGCGGGCCTGCGAGGACAAGCCCGACTACTTGATCGAGACGTCCACGCTGACCGGCGCGCAGACCGTGGCGCTGGGCTCGCGCATCCCCGGCGTGATGGGCAGCGACGAGTTCCGCGACCGCGTCGCGGGCATCTCGCAGCGGATCGGCGAGAACGGCTGGCCGATGCCGCTGCCCGACGAGCTCAAAGAAGACCTGAAGTCCGCGGTGGCCGACCTGGCCAACGTCAGCGGCCAGCGTTTCGCCGGCATGCTGGTGGCCGGGGTGTTCCTGCGCGAGTTCGTCGCCGACGGGGTGGCATGGGCGCATATTGACGTGGCCGGTCCGGCCTACAACACCGCCGGCCCGTGGGGGTACAGCTCCAAGGGCGCCACGGGCGTGCCGACCCGCACGCTGTGCGCGGTGCTCGAGGACATCTGCGACCAGGGCTAGCCCATGGGAACTGCCGACCGACCCTGCGTTGCGCCATCCCCGAGTGGTCTGACGGCGAAGGGCGGAATCGTGACGGTGCGAGGATTCGACTCGGTCGCCGATCGGTGTCCGTGCCGGCTTCCCGGGCGGGATTGAGGCCTCGACATCGATGGCGGCCGGCGACTGTGGTGAGAGGCGCAGTCGGCGAACTGCGCCGACGCGGCGAGGCTACCGCTGGAGCTAGATGACCCGAAGCCGCGCGGTGTTGCGCAGCGCCTGCGGGGCCAGCCGGGATATCCCGTACAACGCATAGGCTTCCGGCGCGACCGGACGGATCGGCTTGTTCTTCCTGGTCGACGACAGGATCGCGGTAGCGACGTTCTCGGGTCCGTAGTGGCGCAGCGAGAACAGCAGGCCGAGCTGGCCGCGCCGGCCGTCGACCTGCTCCGCCTTGCCCTCGGGGGCATCGATGCGGGTGGTCTTGATGATGTTGGTGTTGATGACGCCCGGGCAGATCGTGGTCAGGCCGATGCCGGCGGTGTCGAGTTCGGCCCGCAGGCAATCGGAGAACATGAAGGACGCGGCCTTGGAGCTGCAGTAGGCGCTCAGTGACTGCAGCGGGGCGTAGGCGGCCATCGACGCCACGTTGACGATGTGCCCGCCGGTGCCTCGGTCGACCAACCGCCGCGCGAATGAGCGGCAGCCGTTCACCACGCCGCCGAAGTTGACCTTGAGCACGCGGTCGAATTCCTCGGCGGGGGTGTCCAGGAATCCGCCCGCATGCCCGATGCCCGCATTGTTGACGACGATGTCGGGGACGCCGTGCTCGGCGCAGACCCGCTCGGCGAATGCCTCGACCGCGTCGCCGTCGGACACGTCGAGCACATAGCTGTGCGCGGTCCCGCCACGCGCGGCGATCTGGGCCGCGGTCTCTTTGACGGAGGCCTCGTCGATGTCGCTCACGATCAGCTCGGCGCCGTGGTCGGCAAAGGCGAAAGCGGTCTCCCGGCCGATTCCGCTGCCGGCCCCGCTGACCGCCACCAGGGTGTCGCCGAAATCCCCACGGGAGCGGCCTACCTGGGCTCGCAACAGCCCGCGGCTGGGCTGCCGGCCTTCGGCCAGGTCGGCGAAGTCGTGCACCGCGGCCGCCATCACCTGCGGGTGCGACATCGGGGAGAAGTGGCCGGCTCTGATGTCGCGGCGCCACAACCGGGGCACCCAGCGCGCGGTGTCGTCGTAGCCGTAGGGCCGCACGTACGGGTCTTCGGTGTTGACGATCAGCTGCACCGGCGTGTCGACCACCGGGATCGGCCGCTTGCGGGTGAACGACCGGAAATAGTTGGCACGGTAGGTCTTCACCGAGCGGGCGGCGTCGGCGGCCAGTTTCTCGGAGTGGTGGATCTTCTCGGCGGGGATCCCGTCGACGATGTGGCGCCGTACCGCCCTGCTCGTCAGCGCCAGCCGCAACACCAGCGGTGCCAGCACCGGTACGGAGAAAAACGCCATGTAGGTCAGCCGCAGCGCCTGACTGAGCGCACGCGCGAAGGTCCGTGGGCGCCACGGCCGACGCAGGCCCCCGAGGATGTAGGCGACGAGCTGGTCCTGGCTGGGGCCCGAGACCGACGTGAACGAGGCCACCCGGTCGGCCGCACCCGGGCGGCTCAGGTACTCCCACACACCCACCGAGCCCCAGTCGTGCGCCAGGACGTGCACGGGCCGGCCGGGGCACAGCGCAGCGGTCACCGCGGCGAAGTCGTCAGCGAAACGTTCCATGGCGTAGGCCGAGGCCGCCCCGGGCGCCGACGAGCCGCCCACCCCCCGGTTGTCGTACCGGATGACGCGAAACCGCTCGGCCAGCAACGGCACGACACCGTCCCACAACACGTGCGAGTCGGGAAAGCCGTGCACCAGGACGACGGTCGGGCCCTCGGGGTTGCCCTCTTCGTAGGCCGCGATGCGCACCCCGTCCGCGCTGTCGACGAAATTCCGGGAAACGCGCTGTGGTGACGCCATCTGACCTCCGCCGCCCCTGATGTGCTCCGACTGCCCCTGACTGGAACCGTGACCAGCAGTGGCCACACCGTAGCAAGCAGGGTTGACGGTCACCCCGGCATCGGCGCGCGGCCGCCCTGGATGTGTGCCCGTCGCGGGGCGATGACAAGATGGAGGCCGGATAGTCCCGACGACCTTGTTGCCCCGGCGGTCCGCGACCGTGCGGTGATTCGGACGTCGTCCTGCGCCGACCCACGAGCGATTCGAGGAGTCAGAAGAGATGGCCTTCTCCGTCCAGATGCCGGCACTCGGCGAGAGCGTCACCGAGGGGACGGTCACCCGCTGGCTCAAACAGGAAGGCGACACGGTCCAAGTCGACGAACCCCTCGTCGAGGTGTCCACCGACAAGGTCGACACCGAAATCCCTTCCCCGGCGGCCGGGGTGCTCACGAGGATCGTCGCGCACGAAGACGACACCGTCGAGGTGGGCGGCGAGCTGGCCGTCATCGGCGACGCCTCCGACGCCGGCAACTCCGAGTCGGGCGGATCGGGCGCGCAGGCGCCCAGCCGGCCGGAGCCCGCAGCGCAACCCGAACCCGAGCCGGCGGCACCTGCGCAGTCACAGGCCCCACCGCGGGCCACACGACCCGTGCAGGCATCCGGCGACGCCACCCCGGTGCTGATGCCCGAGCTCGGCGAATCCGTTGCCGAAGGCATGATCACCCGCTGGCTGAAGAAGGTCGGCGATTCCGTGGAAGTCGACGAGCCGCTGGTGGAGGTGTCCACCGACAAAGTCGACACGGAGATCCCGTCGCCGGTCGCCGGCGTCCTGGTCAGCATCACCGCCGAGGAGGACGCCACCGTTCCGGTCGGCGGCGAGTTGGCCCGGATCGGCTCGGAAGCTGGTGCCACGGCCGCCCCCACCACGCCGTCGCGGCCCGAGCCCGCACCCGAACCGGCGCCCCAGCCCAAAACCGAGCCCGCACCCGAACCGGCGCCCCAGCCCAAAACCGAGCCCAAGCCGGAACCCAAAGCCGAACCCAGGCCGGAACCGGCGCCCACGGCCGAACCGGGACCAGCCCGGCCCACCGGTGAGTCGCAGGGCGAGGCGACGCCCTACGTCACTCCGCTGGTGCGCAAGCTGGCCCACGAAAACGACATCGACCTGACCGAGGTCACCGGGACCGGGGTGGGAGGCCGGATCCGCAAGCAGGACGTGCTGGCCGCCGCGGAGCGCAAGAAGCAGGCCGCCGAGCCGGCCACGCGAGCGACCGCGGCCACCCCGCCCGCCGGCGCGCCCACGGTGGCCGCGGGCTCCGGACAGGCCGCGCCCACCCCGACACCGGCGCTGGCGCACCTACGCGGCACCACGCAGCAGGCCAGCCGCATCCGGCAGCTCACCGCCGCCAAGACGCGGCAATCCCTGCAGGCCACCGCACAGCTCACCCAGACCCACGAGGTCGACATGACCAGGATCGTCGGGCTGCGGGCACGGGCCAAGGCGGCGTTCGCCGAGCGCGAAGGGGTGAACCTGACCTATCTGCCGTTCATCGCCCGCGCGGCGATCGACGCACTGAAGATCCACCCCAACATCAACGCCAGCTACAACGAGGACACCAAGGAGATCACCTACTACGACGCCGAGCACCTCGGCTTCGCCGTCGACACCGAGCAGGGCCTGCTCTCTCCCGTGATCCACAACGCCGGCGACCTGTCCCTGGCCGGCCTGGCCCGGGGGATCGCCGACATCGCCGCGCGCGCCCGCTCGGGCGATCTCAAACCCGACGAGTTGTCCGGCGGCACCTTCACGATCACCAACATCGGCAGCCAGGGCGCGTTGTTCGACACCCCGATCCTGGTGCCGCCTCAGGCGGCGATGCTGGGCACCGGGGCCATCGTCAAGCGCCCCCGGGTCATCGTCGACGAGTTGGGCAACGAGTCGATCGGGGTGCGCTCGGTCTGCTATCTGCCACTGACCTACGACCATCGGCTCATCGACGGAGCCGACGCGGGACGTTTCCTCACCACGATCAAGAACCGGCTCCAAGAGGGAGCGTTCGAGGCCGATCTGGGGCTGTGAGAGCGTGGCCCGGGCTGGTGACAAGTTCGTTGTCGCGATCGCGGGTTCGTCCGGCCTGATCGGCTCCGCGCTGGTGACCGCGCTGCGCGCCGAGGACCATCGGGTGCTACGCATCGTGCGCCGTGCACCGGCGAATTCCGAAGAGCTGCACTGGAATCCGGAGAGCGGCGAGTTCGATCCCGACGCGCTGAGCGAGGTCGATGCCCTGGTCAACCTCTGCGGGGTGAACATCGACCAGCGGCGCTGGTCGGGTGCGTTCAAGCAAAGCCTGCGGGACAGCCGCATCACTCCGACCGAGGTGCTGGCCAACGCCGCCGCCGACGCCGGCGTCGAAACGCTGATCAATGCCAGCGCGGTGGGCTATTACGGGCACACCGGAGACTGCGTGGTCGACGAGAGCGCCGGGGCAGGAAGCGGATTCCTGGCCCAGCTGTGCCAGGACTGGGAAGCCGCCACGCTGCCGGCCCAGTACGGTGGGGTCCGTGTCGTGCTCGCCCGCACCGGGGTGGTGCTGGGGGCGGCGAGCCAGTCGCTGCGCAGGATGCGTCCGCTGTTCTCGTTCGGCCTGGGCGCCAGGCTGGGCAACGGCCGTCAATACATGTCGTGGATCAGCCTCGAGGACGAGGTGCGCGCCCTGCTGTTCGCTATCACGCATCGCGCACTGTCCGGCCCGGTGAACATGACCGGGCCCGCGCCGGTGACCAACGCCGAGTTCACCACCGCGTTCGGCCGCGCGGTCGACCGTCCCACCCCGCTGGCGCTGCCCGGTGCGGTGGTACGCGCCGCGCTCGGAGAGTTCGCCGACGAGGCGCTGCTCATCGGTCAGCGCGCCATCCCGGACGCGCTCGAGCGGGCCGGTTTCCAGTTCCACCACAACACCATTGGCGAGGCGCTGAGCTACGCCACCGCCCGGCCCCACGAGGCATAGCCGCTGACCGGCACTTCGGCATTCATCGACGAGACCGTGGACTGGTGACGAGTGTCGGTGACGAGTGGCTGGTGGCGCCACCCGTGGTGGGTTGTCCGCTGACTACGTGCCGGCTCGCCGGTGCTGCGGCGGAACCGGGCGAAGCGGGTCGCCGCCATCAGGACCAGTGCCAACGTCACGCCAGTGCGACCAACGCCACCGAGCGTCATTCCCGCGTGACACCGCGTCGCCGCGGGCCGGTCGGCCGAGTAGCGTCGGCGAGGTGAGTAACTCCATCCGGTCGGCGCCGACCCCCATCGACGTCCGCAGGCTGGGCACGGTGGACTACCGCACCGCGTGGCAGCTGCAGCGCGACCTGGCCGAAGCCCGGATCGCCGGTGGCCGCGACGCTCTGCTGCTGCTGGAGCACCCGCCGGTGTACACCGCCGGGCGGCGCACCGAGCCGCACGAGCGGCCGGCCGGCGGCGCGGCCGTCGCAGAGGTCATCGCCACCGACCGCGGCGGCAAGATCACCTGGCACGGGCCGGGCCAGCTGGTCGGCTACCCCATCGTCGGGCTGGCTGAACCGCTCGACGTCGTCGATTACGTCCGGCGACTCGAGGAATCGCTGATCACAGTATGCGCAGATGTCGGGCTGGAAACCGCCCGCATCCAGGGCCGCTCGGGCGTGTGGGTCCCGGGCGACGCCACACGTCCCGCGCGCAAGATCGCCGCCATCGGGGTGCGGGTGTCCCGCGCGACCACCCTGCACGGGTTCGCGCTCAACTGCGACTGCGACTTGGGGGCGTTCGGCGCCATCGTGCCGTGCGGCATCAGCGACGCCGGAGTGACCTCATTGTCGGCCGAACTGGGACGCCCGGTGGGCGTCGACGACGTGAGCGCGGCGGTCGCCGCCGCCGTGTGCGACGCCCTGGACGGTGTCCTGCCGGTACGGGACCATCCGGTCGCCCGCGTAACATCGGTCGGTGACTGTCGCACCCGAAGGCCGCAAATTACTGCGCCTCGAGGTACGCAACGCCGAGACCCCGATCGAGCGTAAACCGCCGTGGATCAGGGTCCGCGCCCGGATGGGACCCGAGTACACCCAGCTCAAGGCCCTGGTCCGACGGGAGGGTCTGCACACGGTCTGCGAGGAGGCCGGCTGCCCCAACATCTTCGAATGCTGGGAGGATCGCGAAGCCACCTTTCTCATCGGGGGCGACCAGTGCACCCGGCGCTGTGACTTCTGCCAGATCGACACCGGCCGCCCGGCCGAGCTGGACCGCGACGAGCCCCGGCGGGTCGCCGACAGCGTGCAGACGATGGGCCTGCGCTACGCCACCGTCACCGGCGTAGCCCGTGACGACCTGCCCGACGGCGGGGCCTGGCTGTACGCCGCTACCGTGCGCGCCATCAAGGAGCTGAACCCGTCGACCGGCGTCGAGCTGTTGATCCCCGACTTCAACGGGGACCGCGCGCGGCTGGCGGAGGTCTTCGAGTCCCGCCCTGAGGTGCTGGCCCACAACGTCGAGACGGTGCCGCGGATCTTCAAGCGGGTCCGGCCGGCGTTCACCTACCGGCGCAGCCTCGACGTGCTCACCGCCGCGCGCGACTTCGGTCTTGTCACCAAGAGCAACCTCATCCTCGGCCTGGGCGAAACCCCCGACGAGGTGCGCACCGCCCTGGCCGACCTGCGTGACGCCGGCTGCGACATCGTCACGATCACCCAGTACCTGCGGCCGTCGGCGCGCCACCACCCCGTCGACCGCTGGGTGCGGCCCGAGGAGTTCGCCGAGTTCGCCGGGCACGCCGAGGAATTGGGCTTCTCCGGGGTACTGGCCGGGCCGCTGGTGCGCTCGTCCTACCGGGCGGGACGCCTCTACGAGCAGGCCGCCCGTGGCCGCGTCCCGGCTGCGCCGGACGACGGGGCCTGCGCACCCTGACCGGCACCGCATATCCTTGGCGACTATGGCTAAATCCCGCACAGCCGCCGAGAACAAAGCCGCCAGAGCACAGGCGCAGGCCGCCCGCAAGGCCGCCGCCAAGGAACGCCGCGCCCAGCTGTGGCAGGCGTTCAGCATTCAGCGCCAGGAGGACAAGCGGCTGCTGCCGTACATGATCGGCACCTTCGTGCTGATCGTGGGCGCCTCGGTGGCGGTCGGCCTGTGGGCCGGCGGGCTCACCATGGTCACCCTGATCCCGCTCGGCGTGCTGCTGGGCGGATTGGTCACGTTCATCGTCTTCAGCCGCAGGGCGCAGAAATCGGTCTACAGCAAAGCCGAGGGCCAGGCCGGCGCCGCGGCATGGGTGCTGGACAACTTGCGCGGCAAGTGGCGGGTGACCCCCGGTGTCGCTGCGACCGGTCACTTCGACGCGGTTCACCGGGTGCTCGGCCGGCCCGGCGTCATCCTGGTCGGCGAGGGATCGGCGGCCCGGGTCAAACCACTTCTGGCCCAGGAGAAGAAGCGGCACGCGCGGCTGATCGGCGACGTACCCATCTACGACGTCGTCGTCGGCAACGGCGACGGTGAGGTGCCCCTGGGCAAACTGGAGCGCCACCTCACCCGCCTGCCGGCCAATATCAGTGTCAAGCAGATGGACACGCTGGAGTCGCGGATGGCCGCGCTCGGATCGCGCGCGGGCGCCGGGGTGATGCCCAAGGGGCCGCTGCCCAACTCCGGCAAGATGCGCGGTGTGCAGCGCACGGTGCGCCGCCGGTAGCTTCGAGGTCCCGAAAGCCCCGATCGTCAGCGCCGCACCACCGCCGTGCCGGTCACTCGGTCGTGGAGACCGCGGCCGTCGAAGTCGGTGAAGAGCGCCGGGATCACCAGGCCGACGAGCAGCCCCCGCACGGCCAGCCGGATGACGCCCACGGGCTGTCGTCCGTCCACCGCCGCCACCCCGAGTCCCAGGGTCAGCTGGCCGGGTGTGGAACCGAAGAGCCGCACCGCCACCACCCCGAGCACGAACCAGATGACCAGCACCGCCGTCGCCAGCTCCCGCTGGGACAGCAGACCGAACGTCAGCGCCAGCTCCGCCAGGCCGTAGGAGATCAGCCAGTCGATCAGCAGCGCGGCCAGGCGGCGTCCCATCGGCGCCAGCGAACCCGCACCGCTGCGGGGCAGGCCGATCGCCTGCCCAGGGTAGGCGGATCGCGCTCCCGGCGTCATCGGGCGCAACCCCGGCGGTGCTCTTCGGCACGCGAGTGCGACAGTACGGGGTGCATGGCCTCACAATAGGACCCGCAGAGCCCGCCGCCGACCCGGCCACTCTCGGTGGCGCCACGGTCGCGTAACGTGCGCGCAACACGGGGTTGACCGACGGGCAACATCAGCTTCATAGCGTCAGGCCGCGGATCTCACCAAGTAAAGGAGCATGCTGTGACGGAAACGACGCCCGACGACGTCTTCAAGATCGTCAAGGACGAGGACGTCGAGTTTGTCGACGTCCGGTTCTGTGACCTGCCAGGCATCATGCAGCACTTCACGATTCCGGTGTCGTTCTTCGACCAGAGCGTTTTCGAGGACGGACTGGCCTTCGACGGCTCCTCGATTCGCGGATTCCAGTCGATCCACGAGTCCGATATGCTGCTGCTTCCCGACCCGGACACCGCACGCATCGACCTGTTCCGCGAAGCCAAGACGCTGAACATGAACTTCTTCGTGCACGACCCGTTCACCCTGGAGCCCTACTCGCGCGACCCGCGCAACATCGCGCGCAAGGCCGAGAACTATCTGATCAGCACCGGCGTCGCCGACACCGCATACTTCGGCGCGGAGGCCGAGTTCTACATCTTTGACTCGATCAGCTTCGACTCGCGCACCAATGGCTCGTTCTACGAGATCGACGCGATCTCGGGATGGTGGAACACCGGCTCGCCCAACGAACTCGACGGCAGCCCCAACCGCGGCTACAAGGTGCGCCCCAAGGGCGGGTACTTCCCCGTCGCCCCCGTCGACCACTATGTCGACCTGCGCGACAAGATGCTGCAGAACCTGATCAAGGCGGGCTTCAGCCTGGAGAAGGGCCACCACGAGGTGGGCACCGGCGGGCAGGCCGAGATCAACTACAAGTTCAACACGCTGCTGCACGCCGCCGACGACATGATGCTCTACAAGTACATCGTGAAGAACACCGCATGGGCGAACGGCAAGACGGTCACGTTCATGCCCAAGCCCCTGTTCGGTGACAACGGCTCCGGGATGCACACCCACCAGTCGCTGTGGAAGGACGGCGGCCCGCTGATGTACGACGAGACGGGCTACGCCGGCCTGTCGGACACCGCGCGGCACTACATCGGCGGCCTGCTGCACCACGCGCCGTCGCTGCTGGCGTTCACCAACCCCACGGTGAACTCCTACAAGCGCCTGGTTCCCGGGTTCGAGGCGCCGATCAACCTGGTGTACAGCCAGCGCAACCGCTCGGCGTGCGTGCGGATCCCGATCACCGGCACCAACCCCAAGGCCAAGCGCCTGGAGTTCCGTTGCCCCGACGCCTCAGGCAACCCGTACCTGGCGTTCTCGGCCATGCTGATGGCGGGCCTGGACGGTATCAAGAACAAGATCGAGCCGCAGGCACCGGTCGACAAGGACCTCTACGAGTTGCCGCCGGAGGAGGCCGCCAACATTCCGCAGGCGCCCACCCAGCTGTCTGCGGTGATCGACCGTCTGGAAGAGGACCACGAATACCTCACCGAGGGAGGCGTTTTCACGCCCGACCTGATCGAGACGTGGATCAGCTTCAAGCGCGAGAACGAGATCCTGCCGGTCCAGAT
>NZ_JBYCLC010000362.1:0-2911 GCF_057473685.1 Mycobacterium sp. TH-M116
GCGCCGCGTGGCCACGTTGGCGGGGGCGGGGTTTCGACACGACCGCTGCGGCGGCTTCACTCATACCACCAGACTCATACCACCAGACTCATGCCACAAGACTCATGCCACCAGACTCCTGTGACCAGACTCCTGTGACCAGACTCCTACGACCAGCTTCGGTACAGGTCTTTGAATAACAGATCCTTGAACAACAGGTCGTTGAATAAATCTCGCTGACGGTAGGCGGAGGGATTCCAGCGCGGCCTCGCCCTGATGCGGTGACGAACCCGTGGTTGTGAACACGAAGTAGGCGGGCTTGCAGCGTTTGTCCGCGCCGGCAACGGGTAACTCTTCACGAGTATGGCGTGGAGGGAGTTTCGCTTGAAGATTGCGATCGCCTTCGGCGACGACCAGGTAGGTGAAGACCCCTGGCAACTCTGTCACGCGCTCGCAGACCGCGGACATGAGGCGACGGTATATGTCCGGCGCCAGGTCCGACAAACCGTGGGCGGCGAGGGTAATCACCGCGTCGTGTCGGTCCCCGTCGGCCCCCGGGGCCCGGTCCCGGCGCCTGAGGTGCTGCCGTACGCCGGGGCGTGGGCGGCAGCGCTCGAACGCCAGTGGTACTCGGATCAGCCTGACGTCGTGCACGCCTATGGATGGCTGGGCGGGCTGGCCGCCCAGTTGGCGGCGCGTAGGCAGGGGCTGCCGACGGTGCAGAGCTTCCAGGGCGTGACCGCGGCCCGACGCGCCCTGTCCGACGGCTCGCCCCACGAGAACGCACGCGGACGGGTCGAGCCGCTGCTGGCGCGCAGCGCGACGTGGGTGACCGGGGAGAGCGGCGCAGACGTAGACGCGCTCGCCCGGTTGCGTCGCAGCCGGGCGCGGATGTCCGTCCTCGCCAGTGGCGTGGACGTGGAACGCTTCATCCCGGTCGGTCCGGCGGCGCCCCGCGGCGAGGTCAACCGCGTTCTGTGCTTGGCGCCGGACCCTTTGTTGTGCAATGGATTCGATAGGGTAATACGCGCTCTGCCGCGGCTGGCGGACACCGAACTGGTGCTCGCGGAGACCGCACCGGCCGACGCCGCCCACGACGAGGTGCGGGCCCAGCTCGGGGAGCTCGCCGCCGAGCTGGGGGTGGCAGGCCGCGTGCACATGGTGGGCACTGTTCCCGCCCGCGATCTGCCGAAGCTGATCCGGTCCGCCGACGTGGTCGCGTGCACGCCGCGGGAGCCACCTCGTCCGGCGACAGTGCTGCAGGCGATGGCGTGTGGTGTGGCCGTGGTGGCGCTGCCCGTCGGGGTCCTCACGGAGGCCGTCGTGGACAACGTGACGGGGCTGGTGCTGTCTTCGGACAGGCCCGGTGAGCTCCCCGCCGCGCTCCGGGCGCTGCTCGCACAGAGCTTCCGGTGCGAGAGCATGGGCTCGGCCGGGCGATGCCGGGCGCTGTCGCGTTTCACCTGGGACCGGGTGGCGCTGGACGCGCTCAACATCTATCGGCACATCGGATCGGAGCGGCTGGCGTCGCCTCTTTTGCAGTCGGCAGGGTTGCCGTGAAGCCATGGTTGGGATGACCACGGTGCAGGCGTTCGGCGAACCCGCGGTCCCGTGGGGTACGACGGGCGCCGCGCATGCGGGACCACATCCGGCGGCGGTCCCGTCCAGCGCGGTCGGAGTGGATGTCCGTCCCGTGCCCGAAACCCACACCGGTACTACGTCCGGCGGCGGATACGGTCCGGCAGCACTGCGTTACGCGCATTTCCGCACCAGCGAGCCCGAGGCGGCACGCCGATTCTTCGCCGTCGCCTACACGCCGGGGTGGCGGCTCAACGGGCTGGCCCGGGGCTCGGTCGTCACCCACCGTCGCTGGGAGACGGCCGGAGCCACCGTCGACGACGTGCTGATCCAGGGCCGAGCGAGCGCGCAGATCGCTCCCGCCGGTTCCGTCGTCGTGATCCAGCCCCGCGAAGGATCGCTGACCGTGCGGAGCGGGGGAGTACCGACCCTGGACTGCCCGGTCCTCGTCGCCGACGGCCGGTCCTGCGTACTGCAGGTGAACGGTGCGCGCTTCGACGCCGTGAGCTTCGAGGCGGATGTCGTGCACAAGGTGGCCGCCGACCTGAGTGTGCCGTTGCCGCAGCGGATCCGGTTCCTCGACAGCCGGCCACGTTCACGCGCTGCCATCCGCGCATGGCACCGGGCACTGGACTACGCGAAGGGCGCGCTGGCGTCCGCCGACACCGCCCGGCAGCCGCTGATCGTGGCGACATTGCAGCCGCTGCTGGCCGGCGCGCTGCTCGAGTGCTACCCGTCCAACGTGATCGACCACGAACCGGCCGGCAATCCCGCACTTCCCGAGGTGCTCAAGGACGCGGTGTCGTTCATCCATCGCCACGCCACCGGCGACTTCGGCGTCAACGATGTTGCGGCCGCGGTCCACCTGACCCCCAGGGCGGTGCAGTACCTGTTCCGCCGACAGCTGGACACCACCCCGACGGAGTACATGCGCCGCGTCCGGCTGCACCGGGCGCATCAGGACCTGGTCGCAGGGTCGCGGTCCTCGACGACCGTCACCGAGATCGCTCAGCGTTGGGGTTTCGCGCATGCCGGCCGATTCGCGCTTGTCTATCGGCAGACCTACGGGCAGAGCCCGCGCACCACGCTGCAGCAGTGATCGCAGGATCGAACCCCCCCTGCGCTCAAAGTTTCTGTTGCACAACGTCTCTTTCTCTCGCGCAACGTTTCTGTCGAACGCCGTTTCTGTCGAACGCCGTTTCCGACTTGGTACACCCTGGCCCCTTAGCACGCTCGGCCGGGCGCACCTCGGCCGGCCGGACTTCGGCCGGATCGAGCATTATTCTGCTGTCGACAACCGAGGTCTCCCTGCGCGTGCCGAATAGGACCGCCGATCAAGGGGATTCGCCTCGGT
>NZ_JBYCLC010000363.1:0-1597 GCF_057473685.1 Mycobacterium sp. TH-M116
GATCAGTGTGGACTAATGGCCTTTTGCGACGGTCAACAACACGACGGAGTCTTCGACGGCCTCCAGGCCATGCCGGCTCGGCGGGATCACCAGCTGATCGCCCGGGGCTCCGTCCCAGCTGGTTTCGGAGGTCGTCAGCCTGATGCGCCCCTGCAGCACCTGCAAGGTGGCCTCGCCGGGGTTGTCGTGCTCTGAAAGCGCCGCACCGGCCTTCAACGCGATCAGGGTTTGCCGCAGGCTGTGTTGGTGACCGCCGTACACCGTGTGCGCACTGCGGCCACTGGCGGCCCGGTGCGCGGCAGCCAACTGCTCACGCGCCAGGGCGGTGAGCGAGATCTTGTCCATCGTGGCTGGCTCCTTCCTGATCACAAAGTCTATGCCGCAGAGTGGAAATCCAGAGGCGGAGCCACGGGAACCCACATCGGCAACCTGAAGCAATTTCAACTTCCAAAACCGTATCACCAAGGTATTCTGTGCGGATTCGAGCGTTACATGCGGGTCAGCGGTCTGACGTTACTGGATCCCAGACGCGCGAAAGCCCGAAGCCGTTGAAAGCATCGATATTTCGAGTAGCGAACTCGTCGACACCCTGGCGGCGCAGTGCCACGTGGCCACGTGGCACTGCCGGGTCGGAACTCGACTGCGAGCTGGTTGTGGCGTCGGATCGGCCGGCTACCGGCATGCACCACATCGGCCTTGACGGCGATGAGGCGGCGACGCGACGCCTTGCGGACGGACTCCAACGTGACGGCATCACGGCAGGCACTCGCCGACGGCGTCCAGTTGCGGACCCTGACGGCCGACCGTGATCGAAGATGCGGGGGCACTAGGAAGAAACGCGAACCTTGCTCACCTCTGCAAGAAGTGGACCGATCTGCGCAAACGGGTCAACGAATCACCCGCTCGTCCACCCTCATCCCCCGATGATGGCCTGAAGCCGCGCTCCACACGGTTCCTGGCCGCCAAAGACATCACCGACATAGTGCGCCGTCACGAGGCTGGCGAGACCACCCAGCAGATCAGCGGGTGTTACGGCATCTCCAAGACTGGTGTCGCCACAATCCTCCGCGAGCGGGGTGTGACTATCCGTCGGCAGAGTCTGATGCTGTATGCCGCTGGCCGCTCGCTCGCATGGCTCGGCGCTCGCTTCGACGTATCGCACACAACCGTCGCAACGACGCTTCGCCGGACGCCGATGCCAGTCGGTTGCGCCGCATCGGCGACGCCGTACGCGCTGTTGCCAGCAGTCAGGTGGAGTTGGCCGATGCCCTGGCCGAGGCCCGAGAGCACGGACACACATGGACTCAGATCGCAGCCATGCTCGGCACCAGCCGCCAAGCCGCTCAGGAACGCTACGGCGAGCCCGCCGAGCGTCGGTGAAGTCAGATCAATCCTCCCCCGGCCCGCCCGGGCCGTCGCTGCCAAGACCGGCAGAGGCCGTTGTCTGAAAATCCGGAGACCCGGCGTCGATCACATCCCGTCTCAGAGGGTTGCCTGGCTACTGCGGCCGCTCCTCATGGGGAGCCCACGCAAAAGGACAGACCGGCATCTACGCGCTCAGCGGGAAGCGCCATCGCAGAACGAAGTTCAGGGTGGT
>NZ_JBYCLC010000364.1:0-11583 GCF_057473685.1 Mycobacterium sp. TH-M116
TCGGGGGTGGCCCGCCCGCCGCCGTAGGTGGGCAGGATCAGCACGTACGGGTCGTCGACCTCGATGCGGCCGTGCAGCGGTATCCGCGTGGCGGGAACACCGAGTTTCTGCACGAAGCGGTGGGTGTTCTCCGACACCGAAGAGAAATAGACCAGGTCGGGCTCCGTGATACCCATGGCACCGCAACCTCCCGCTCTGCTTGCCTGTCGTCTGGTGGGCTAGGCACTGAGTACCGCACCCGCGAGGGCCTTGATGCGGTCCGGACGGAAGCCCGACCAGTGGTCGTTGCCGGCCACCACCACGGGGGCCTGCAGGTAACCGAGTGCCATCACGTAGTCGCGCGCCTCGGGGTCCAGCGTGATGTCGACCTTCTCGTAGGCCAGCCCCTGCTTGTCCAGCGCCTTCTGGGTGGCCGTGCACTGCACACAGGCCGGCTTGCTGTACACGGTGATGCTCATGGATGCCGCTCCTTCGCGGGAGATGGGGTCACAGTCTGGCAACTATTCGGGAGGACTACATCTGCGTTTCGCTCAGCGATCCGGCAAGATCCCGAATTCCCGTCGTTCGCCTGCCGGGTCCAGCGGGCTGACAACTCCGGTTCCGGGAACCTCGCCAGCCCTGCTGGCTTGGTGAATCTGGGATCTGCCGGTGCTCGAAACACTACACCTGGGGGGTCGCGAGGTGAAGAGATACAAGATGTTCTGAATAACATTTCTGAAATTCCCTGGTCGTCAGCGTTGCCAGCCAACCGGGCCCGGCGTGTCGCGCGTCACAACGCCGCTTCGAGGTTGTGCCACGAATCGGTATATCAGTGCCCACCGACAAGCAGCCCGGACCTTCCCCGCGTGCTGGCCAACAGCAAAGCTCCCGGCGCCGGGGCCGGCAGCTTTGTGGTTCGTCGTCGATGACGCTGCCGGCCCCCCGGCCTGCGGTTTGCCCGTTGCCGCAGCGCTCAGCCGACCTCGGTGACGAGCTTGCCGACAACCTCCCGCACAGTGGCCGACAGCTCGGCGTGTTCCGCCGGGGCCTTGCCCTCCAGAGTTTTCAACGGGACGGAGAGCTTGATCGACTCGACCACCCGGGCACCAGCGATGCCGAACGACTTGGGGGTTTCCTCGTGCGCCCAGACTCCGCCGTACTGGCCTATAGACCCGCCGATGACCGCCAGCGGCTTGCCCTTGAGCCCTCGGGCCGGCGAACTGCCACGGCACACGCTCGCGACCCTGGGCGACGCGGGGGAGCCTGGCCCGCAAATTATGCGGAACGTGACGGACAGCTGGATCCGGCCATGTCGACCTCCACCGATTCCTGGGCTCGGTCGAGTTGCGGCGCCCTCCCGATCCGGCTACTCGGTGCGCGACTCGAACTCCCCTTGCCGCGGCACCGGGCCGGGCCGCAAGGCGCGCATGAACGCCATGTTGACCCCGTGCATCGCCAGGCTGTAAGGCCACCAGGCCAGTCGCTTGAAGGCGTACAGCGCCCGGATGTCCGCCGAGGTGTAGATCAGGTACCGGTTCTTGGCCACCCCGGCGACGATCTTCTCGGCCGCCCGTTCCGGCGACACGGCGTGGCCGCTGAAGCGGTTTACCCAGCGGGCGACCCGGGGGTCGTCGCGGTCGACACCGGCGATCTCGACGGTGTCGATCAACGGGGTGCGCACCGCGCCGGGCACCACCACCGACACCCCGATGCGGTGGCGGGCCAGGTCGAAGCGCAGCACCTCGGAAAGGCCGCGCAGCCCGTACTTGCTGGCGCTGTAGGCGGCGTGCCAGGGCAGCGCGACCAGCCCGGCCGCCGAGGAGACGTTGACCAGGCGCCCACCGCGTCCGGCCGCGACCATCGGCGGGACGAACGCCTCGATGACGTGGATCGGCCCCATCAGGTTGACGGCGATCATCGTGTCCCACTGCTCGTGGGTCAGCCGGTCCACGGTGCCCCAGGCCGACACCCCGGCGATGTTCATCACCACGTCCATGCTCGGGTGCGCCGCGTGGACGTCCGCGGCGAACGCTGCGACCGCGCCGCGGTCGGCGACGTCCAGGACGCGATGCCCGGGCACCCGCGCGCCCAGCGCGAGCGCGTCGGCGACGGTGAGCTGCAGACCGTCGGCGTTGCGGTCGGTCAGGTAGAGCTGCGCGCCGTCGGCGGCCAGCCGCAGCGCGGTCGCGCGGCCGATGCCGCTGGCCGCGCCGGTGACCAGACACCGCTTCCCCGCGAAGTACCCCCCGGATGCGCGGTGCGCCATGGTCGAGACCATACCGGCGGCGACGCGGCTCACGGGTGGTCGCCACCCCACAGCGCGTTGAGCCACAGCCGCTCGAGAACCGCCACCCGCCGGTCCACGTCGTCGTCGGTGCCGACCATGACGGGGTCGCCGGTCAGCGCCAGCGCCGTGGTGCCCGCCAGGGTGCGCACCAGAGTCGGGATGTCATCGCTGATCGGGTGCGCGGTCCCGGCCGCCATCTCGGCCTCGACGATCGCGACGATCGCGCGCAGTACCACCTCGAACTGCTGCTCGAGGATGTCGCGGATCTCGTCGTCGGTGTAGCGGGCGGCATTGCAGGCCGTCATCACCGGGTCGTTGTGCGCGTACACGGCGGCGGCACTGCCCACCATCCGTGCGGCGAACTGCTCGGGCGTCTCCCCCGGCTGGCGGGGAGCGAAATACTGCGTGAGCTCTTCGAGTTCCTCGGTGGCCTCGGCCACGATCTGGGCGAGCACCGCGTACTTGGAGTCGAAGTAGAAGTAGAAACCGGAGCGGGCCACCCCGGCGTGCGCGCTGATCGTGGCGACCGACAGTTCCGCGAACGGTCTTTCCTGCAGTAATTCGCGCGTGGCTTGGATGATCGCCTGCCGCTGCTTGTCGCCACGCCGCAGCGCCGGCCCCGGCTCCGGATCGGCGGCGTGCGTGCCCATGCCCCGACCTTGCACCACGCCGTGGGAAAAACAAACTTGACAGCCGTCAAGTCCGTCCCGAAGGATGGCGATAAGTGACCGCAGTCACCTGTCCCGGGCACCCCAAGGAGCGTCCATGGTTGCCACCATCAGCACCCCGCACTACCTGCTCGACCAGGCACGGCGCCGTCTGACTCCGTCGATCAACAACTTTCCCGGCATGGGCCTGGTCGAACGCAAGCTGCTGAACACCGAGTTCCCGGAGCACAAGCTGGCCGACCCACCGCCGGGCAGCGAGCTCAAACCGGTCCTCGGCGACTCCGGGCTGCCGATTGTCGGGCACCTCATCGAGATGTTGCGTGGCGGACCGGACTACCTGATGTTCATGTACCGGAGCAAGGGTCCCGTCATCTTCGGGGACTCGGCCGCCATGCCGGCCGTCGCGGCGCTGGGCCCCGACGCCGCGCAGGTCATCTACTCCAACCGCAACAAGGACTACTCCCAGCAGGGTTGGGTCCCGGTGATCGGGCCGTTCTTCCACCGCGGGCTGATGCTGCTCGACTTCGAGGAGCACCTGTACCACCGCCGGATCATGCAGGAAGCGTTCACCCGCTCCCGGCTGGTCTCTTACGTCGAGCAGATGGACAAGGTCGTCACGCAGGTGGTCGCCGACGACTGGGTGGTCAACGATGCGCGCTTCCTGCTGTACCCCGCGATGAAGGAATTGACCCTCGACATCGCCTCGATGGTGTTCATGGGCCACGAGCCCGGCACCGACCACGAACTGGTGACCAAGGTGAACAGGGCGTTCACGGTCACCACGCGCGCGGGCAACGCGATCATCCGCACCCCGGTGCCGCCGTTCACCTGGTGGCGTGGCCTGAAGGCACGCGAGCTGCTGGAGAACTACTTCCGGGAGCGGGTCGCCGAACAGCGCGGCAAGGACGGCAACGACCTGTTGTCGGTGTTGTGCCGTAGCGCCGACGAGGACGGCAACACGTTCACCGACGAGGACATCGTCAATCACATGATCTTCCTGATGATGGCTGCGCACGACACCTCGACGTCCACCGCGACGACGATGACCTACCACCTGGCCGGCAACCCGGACTGGCAGGAGCGCTGCCGCGACGAATCCGACCGTCTCGGCGACGGGCCGCTCGACATCGAATCGCTGGAGAAGCTGGAGGCGCTCGACCTGGTGATGAACGAGGCGATCCGGCTCGTCACGCCCGTCCAGTGGGCGATGCGCCGAACCGTCCGCGACACCGACCTGTTGGGCCACTACATCCCCACGGGGACCAACGTCATCGCCTATCCCGGGCTGAACCACCGGCTGCCCGAATTGTGGACGGACCCAATGAAGTTCGACCCGGACCGCTTCACCGAGCCGCGCAATGAGCACAAGCGCCACCGTTACGCGTTCTCGCCGTTCGGCGGCGGCGCGCACAAGTGCATCGGATCGGTGTTCGGGACGCTGGAGATCAAGACGATCCTGCACCGCATGTTGCGCAGGTACCGGCTCGAACTGCCCCGGCCGGGATATCGGGCCGAGTGGGACTACGGCGGCATGCCGGTACCCAAGGACGGCATGCCGATCATGCTGCGTCCGCTCTGAGGGCTGCCGCCGCGAACAGCCGGTTCGCGCAGGCGATCACGGCGCCCAGCGCGGACTGCGTCGGATCGTCGGACCAGCCCAGTGCCCACTGGACGCCGACGCCGTCAGTGCCGCGGACGAACGTCACGGTGTCGGCGCCCGCTCGTCTCTGATGGAACTTCAGGATCTCCACGGTGATCCCGCGTCCGTGCAGCATCGCGGTGAGGGCGGCGATCGGCCCGCTCGCGGCGGCGGTCGAGGTGGCGATGCGGTCGCCGACGGCGATCACGGCCCGGAAGTTGCGCGCCTGCGGACCGAGGCGCCCGGCGGGACGCTGCGCGTCGGTGCATTCCCACTGGCCCAGCCGCACGGGGCCCGCGCCGTGACCGTAGGTCGCGACGAAATCCTCCCACGGCATCGCGTCGGCCTCCTCCCGCAGACCGCGGGGCAGCGGGACGCCGGAGCGATCAGTCGGTGAGGAAACGGGCCGGGAAACAAGCATTTCGGTCTTCTTCGGTCGACGGGGACGACCGACGGCAGTAGCTTCCGACCCACAGCGGGGGGTCGGTCTTGGTCAGACCCCGCTGCGGGTGCCGGCTACTACGACACGGGCGAGAAGACGCACGCGCCGAACAGTAGACGCAGCGGGCCGACGACGCAAATTCGCACGGCGCGGTCCCGTGACACGCCCTTGACCGGTGGTGAGCAGCGAAAGACTCCGTGGCCGACATGTTTTCGGTCCGGGACCCGAAGCCGCACCCGCTGCGCGGTGGGCGATAGCATGCGGTGCTGCAGAAATCGCACATTCAGATGTTCCACCAGGCAACGAAAGGCGCTTCGATGAACGCGGAGAAGACGGGCAAGGGGATGCAGACGGTGAAGATCCTGGTTGCCGTGGCGGCGACGCTGTTCGCGGTGCTGTCCGCAGGCTGCGCGGCGCAGGCGCCGACGGGCACCGGGGTGGCTCCGGCGTCGCAGGCCCCCGCGCACTAGCCGAAAGTTACGACCGCGGCGAGGGCTCACACCGCAGATACGCCCGGATCGTCGTGCCGGTCGCGGCGGTGTGGGTACGCACCAGCTCGGAGACGGCGTTGACCAGAAACAGGCCGCGGCTGGCGGGGCCGGCGGAACCCGGGTTCAGGAGCCCGGCCAACGGATCGTCGAGGCGTCCGCCGTCGCGCGCCTCACACACCAGGTGGTCGGCTTCCCGCCAGAAGGACAACCGGCACACGCCGTCGGCGTACATCAGGCTGTTCGTCGCCAGTTCGGTGGCGACCAGTTGCAGGTCCTCGAGCGCGTCGCCGGACAACCCCACCCAGCTGGCGTAGTCGACGGCGAACGACCGCGCGGGGCGCAAATCCTCGGACTTTCTGACCGTGTAGGTGACGGCCCCCGGATTGGCCGTGAGCGGCTGGTTGCAACTGGCCAGCGCGACGTCGGGCGCATACTCGGTGCTGGGATGCAGCGCGCCATACCTCCACAGCAGCGGGTGGGTGGCGCGGGCACTCGCCAGGATGTCGTCGTGGAGTCGGCCGGCGTCGTACAGGCACAGTCCCGTCACCGGACGGCCCTCCAACGCGACGTTGGCCAACGCTTCGTGCTGTGTGCAGGCGACGAACTCCTCGGGGGTGCGTCCGGGCCAGGCAACCTGGCTGACGATCCGCACCCGCCGATCCGGATGCTCCTCCGCGAAGGAACTCGAGAGCGCAAGGAACCGGCCCGGATTGCGTGCGAGTTCGGCGATGTCGACCAGGCGCAGCCCACTCGGGGATGCGCCGGGTCCGCCGCACAGTTCGTCGCGCAGCGTCGCCAGGTTGTCTTCGGGCATGGCGACAAGAACAGGCTCACCGAGTGTCAAACCCTCGGCGGCGAAGTCGACGACATGATCCCTGCACTCGCGTTCGGATCCGTAGAGAAGCGCGCAATGAACAAAACCCTGTCGCTCGTCCCCCATGTCCAAGGACGCCTCTCGCTTTCCCTCAGAAGCCAACCCCCTGCCGGACCGGCCGTGACGAGTAGTGCTCTGTGTCCATACCCACCAATCGCGTTTGCTATACGCGCGACCTCCCCTACAACCACCAGGACGCCGCGGCGTCGAGATGGCGTCGGAGACGGTAGCGGGCCAAGCTGTCGTCGCCGGCCGCGACGGCCTGCAATATCCGCAGGTGGGCATGGTCGACAGCGACGACATCGTCACCCGTCGGCGGCGGCCGGCCCGTGGTGCTGGACCAGTGCCGGCGAAACAACTCGACGATGATCCGCAGGAACAGGTCGAGCAGTGCGTTGCCGGCCAGGTGCGCCAGGCCGACGTGGAAGGCGAACTCCTCGTCCGCGATCCGGCGCACGTCTCCGGCCGTCCCGTGCCCGATGCCGCTTCGAGCGTTCAGGAAGGCCGCCACCTCGGGGCGGGTGCGCCGCTGGAGCACCCTGGTCACGTTGTCGATCTCGATGGCGTCCCGGACGCAACGCAGGTCCTCGCGAGTGGGCTTGCGGTACTGCAGGTACAGCGCGATGGTGTCGATGCTGGCCTGTGCCTGCGGTGTGGTGACGATCAACCCGCCGCCCGGTCCGCGCCGCATGCGCGCGATCGCATGGTGCTCGAGCAGCCGCACCGCTTCGCGCAGCACCGCCCGGCCCACCCCGTAGCGCTCCAGCAGCGTCGCCTCGGTGCCGAAGACCGACCCGACGTGCCACCCACTGGCGGCGATGTCGTCACCGATGGTGGCCGCGAGGCCCTCGGCCAACTTGCCGCGCGGTGCGTCGCGGTCGATCCGGGGCGCGCGTGTCCGGCCCACTCGGGCGCCGGGGCCCGCACGGTCGTGACGGTGATGCTCCTGCAACCAGGCGGTCACCCGTTCCACGTGGCGCTCGCTGAGCGCCTTGGACCGCGCCACGTCGCCGGCGGTGACGGCGGCCGCGATCTCGGAGTGGGCGCCGTGCATGTGCTCGATCGCCTCGATCGCCTCCATCGCCGAGTCCGTGCGCGCCGTGCGCGCATACCTGGTGGTGAGCCTGATCAGCACGTCGACGAACAGTTGCAGGACAGGATTGTTCGACCGCTCCGCGAGCGCGACGTGGAATTCGTCACGCGGCGCCGGCAGGCCCGGCTTCCACTGCTCCTCGGCGCGCAACACCGCCCGCAGCCGGGCGATCCCGGCTTCGTCGATGCATTCAGCGGCAAGGGAGGCCGCCAGCGGCTCCAGCACCCTGCGCGCGGTGAGCAGGTCCCCCAGGGTGGTGCCCAGATACTCCAGGTAGATGACGACGGCCCGGGTCGCGGGGCCGGCATCGGGCTCGCAGACCAGCAGCCCGCCGCCCGGCCCGCGCCGCATCCGGGCGACCTGGTGGTGCTCGACGAGGCGGACCGCTTCGCGCAGCACGGATCGACTCACCGAAAATCGTTGCTGCAGTGACTGTTCGGATCCCAGCGACTCACCGACCGGCCAGCCGCGGCGAACGACGTCCGCCTCGATGTCGCGGGCGATTTTTGAAGCCAGCTTGTCGGCCCGGCCGATTTCCGCACTCAATTGCGCCCTCCGGCAGAACTTTTCGTTGTTGTTAGCAGGTCAGCAACATGCATCCGGCGACCGGACCACCGCCTACGGAGATCACGCCGACCTCGGGGCGCGACGCCACCTGCCGCTCCCCCGCCTCGCCGCGCAACTGCAGGCAGCCTTCGTGCAGCGCCCAGTAGCCGTGCATGCGCCCCGCCGAGAGCTGCCCGCCGTAGGTGTTGAGCGGCAGGGCCCCGTCGCGGGCGATCCGTGTCCCGCCGTCGACGAACGGCCCGGCCTCGCCGTCGCCGCAGATGCCGAGGGCTTCCAGCCACGCGAGCGTCAGAAACGTGAAACCGTCGTACACCTGCGCGACGTCAAGGTCGGCGGGCGTCAAGTCGGTGCGCGACCACATCTGGGCCGCGGCATCCGACATGGCCATCTTCGGGTAGTCGTCGCGGTGGAACCAGCCGCCGGCGCCGTCGGACCCGCCGAGCGCCTCCACCGACACCGCCCGGTGCGGGCAGTCGCGCGCGTACTCCGCGTTCGACACCACCACCGCGACCGACCCGTCGATCGGGACGTCGCAGTCCAGCAGCCCGAACGGCGTCGACACCGGCCGAGCGCCGAGGTAGTCGGCCATCGTCATCGGCTCGCGATACACCGCAAGGGAATTGCGCGCCGCGTTGCGCCGTCCGTTGAGCGCGACCCAACCCAGCTGCTCTTTGGTGGTGCCGTAGAGCTCCATGTGGCGGCGGCAGTTCAGCGCCAGCCAGTTCGCGGCGGAGTAGGCGTGCGCCGCAATCAGTTCGTTGACGTCGTCCATGGGACCGATCGCCGGGCGTGGCGCCCCGTCGGGCGCGTCGAACATCCGCGCGAGCGGCGGGGCGGGGGCGTCATCGGACTGCGGCTGCACCGGGACCGTGCCGCCGAGCATCTGCACGGTCCGGTACACCACGACATGGCGGGCCCGCCGCCCGGCGACCGCGCGACAAGCCGACATCACCGGGCTCAGCAGCCCACCCGTGCCGAACCCGGATCCGCAGTCGGCCGCCTCGATCCCCAGTTCGGCGTTGACCACCCCCGGCGGGGTGTCACCCAGGGTCGCGATGCCGTCGATGTCGTCGGCCCGCAGCCCGGCGTCGGCGATGGCGGCCCGGACCGCCTCCAGGGTGAGTTCGGGTCCCGGGATGCCGGTGCGGCGACCGATCCGGGAGATGCCGAGGCCGGACACGATCGAGTCCTTCTCGAAACACGTCATCGCCGCACCGTCGCCGACCACACCATGAGCAATAGAGTGTACTGTATTGCCCGTGCCGGGCGAGTTGCTCATCGAGTATTGCGGCGACTGCGCACGCTGGGTGCATCCGCCGAGCGGCCACTGCCGTGATTGCGGCGCAACGCTGGTCGCCCGGCCGGTCTCCGGCCGCGGGACGGTGTTCACCCACACGGTCAACCATCACCCCTACAACCCGCAGATCCCGACTCCCTACGTGATCGCCATCGTGGAGCTGGCCGAGCAGGCCGGGCTGCGCGTGGCCGCCACTATCGTTGACTGCGAACCGGATTCGGTGACATGCGGGATGGCCGTCGAGATCCGCCCGGAGCCGGGAAGCGGCGGCGCCCCGGTGTTCGCCCCCGCCTGAGGGTGGCGAGCAGACGTATTCAGGGCGCTCAGTTGATCAGCGGGTCGCGCGGCATGCCCAGGATCCGCTCGGCGATCTGGTTGCGGGTGACCTCCGAGGTGCCGCCGGCGATGGCCATGCCGCGCGCGCCCATCACCATCCGGCCGACCACAGCGCCCGGCCCGTCGGTCAGCGCCACCTCGGGTCCGGCCAGCGCCGCCCAGATCGCGGCGCCCTCGATCATGTGGTCGGCCAGTTTGAGCTTGGTGATGTTGCCCTCCGGGCCGGGGCCGGCGCCTTCGACGCTGCGGGCCGCGCGACGCAGGTTCAGCAGCCGCAGGGCGTGATCCTCGGCGAGGAATCGGCCCACCCGGGCCTTCGCACCCGCCAGGCGGTGCCCGTCCTGCCCGGCCAGCTGCACCAGGGCCGGGGCCAGTCCCCCGTGGAACGCCCCGCTGCCACCGCCGATGCTCACCCGTTCGTTGCCCAGCGTGGCACGCGCGACGGTCCACCCCGCGTTGGGCGTGCCGACGACGTCCTCGTCGGGGACGAACACGTCGTTGAAGAACACCTCGTTGAATTCCGATCCACCGGTGATCTGCCGCAACGGCCGCACCTCGACCCCGGGCCCCTTCATGTCGATGATCACCGTGGTGATGCCGGCGTGCTTGGGAGCCTCGGGATCGGTGCGCACGGTGGCCAGCCCACGCGCGCAGTACTGGGCCCCGCTGGTCCACACCTTCTGCCCGTTGATCATCCAGCCACCGTCCACCCGGACCGCCCGCGTCTTGACGGACGCGGCATCCGAGCCGGCCTCCGGCTCGGAGAACAGCTGGCACCAGATCTCTTCCTGGCGTAGCGCCTTTTCGACGAATCTCTCTATCTGCCAATCGGTTCCGTGCTGGATCAGAGTCAGGATCACCCACCCGGTGATCGAGTAGTCGGGGCGTTCGATGCCCGCCGCGCGGAACTCCTCCTCGATCACCAGCTGCGCGACGGCGTCGGCGGCGCGACCCCAGGGCTTGGGCCAGTGCGGCATCACGTAGCCCGTCGCGATGAGCTTGTCGCGCTGCGCCCTGGCGTCCAGCGCCGCGATCTCGGCGGCGTCGGCGCGGACCCGGGTGCGCAGCTCTTCGGCTTCGGGCGGCAGGTCGAGGCTGTTTGCCCTGGTCGCCCCGGCGGCGGTGCGCTCGAAGACGTCGCAGGGCGGCCCGTCACCGCCGAACAGCGCATTGCTCACCAGCGCCCGGCGCAGGTGCAGGTGCGCGTCGTGCTCCCAGGTGAAGCCGATCCCCCCGTGCACCTGGACGTTGAGTTCGGCGTTGCGCGCGTACGCGGGAAAGGCCAGCGCCGCGGCTACGGCGGCGGCCAGCCGGAACTGCGCCTCGTCGGCCGAAGAGTCCTCTTCGGCGGCGCGCGAGGCATCCCACACCGCGGCCACCGCAGACTCGGCGCCCACCAGCATGTTCGCGCAATGATGCTTGACCGCTTGGAAAGTCGCGATGGTGCGGCCGAACTGTTCGCGCACTTTGGCATAGCCGACGGCGGTCTCGACGCAGTCCGACGCACCGCCGACCGCCTCGGCGGCCAGCAGCGTGCGGGCCCGGGCCAGCGCCGAGTCCCGCGCGCCCGGCATGACGTCGCCGGCGGTGACCTTGACGTTGCGCAGGCGCACGCGTCCCGAACGCCGGGTCGGGTCCAGGTTCTCCGGCACGTCGACCGTGACGCCGGCGCGGTCGCGCTCCAGCAGCAGGACGTCGTCACCGGCGGCGATCAGCAGCAGCTCGGCCAGCCCGGCCCCCAGCACGATCCCCGCCTCGCCCTCGGCGACGCCGCCGTCGAGTTCGACGCGGCCGTCCAGGCCGACGCCCGCGGCGACGGTGCCGTCGATGAGCCCGGGCAGCAGCCGCGACTTCTGCTCGGCGGTGCCGTTCTTGGCGATCACCGCCGACGCGATCACGGTCGGCACGAA
>NZ_JBYCLC010000365.1:0-6365 GCF_057473685.1 Mycobacterium sp. TH-M116
CAGCCAGCCGGCTCTCGGTGCCGATCGTGTGGGTCCCGATCGAGAACTTCATGAGCACGTGGTCGCCGTCGATCTCGAGGCCCTCCACCCGGCCGACGTTCATGCCCGCGATGCGGACCTTGTCGCCGGTGCTGATACCCCCGGAGTCGGAGAACTGCCCGTAGTAGCTGGGTTTGGCGAAGAGCATCGGGACATTGGTGAAGCTCTGGGCCACGCCGAGGACGAGCAGCATCACCAGGATGCCCATCAAGCCGATCCGGGGCCGGTTGGCCGGTTCCAGTGTCCTCATTGCGGAGTGCACCTCCCCGTCGGCTGCTGGAAGAGCCGGACCGTGCGGACCGGACCACCAGGCTGCAAACCGTTGAGCTTGACGGTGATGTCGCAGGCGTAATAGTTCACGAAGTCCCCGTAAGAGCCGATGGCGCGTCCGATCATGTTCAACGCGGTCGGCACCTTGTGGAGGTAATCGTTCAAGGCCTCGCGCTGGTCGATGAGCGGCTGCTGCACCGCGTCCAGGTAATTGAGGTTCTTGTGCAGCAGAACGCGATCCTCGGCCAACAGGTCGGCCACCGTCCCGGCGGCGTTGCTGATGTGCGCGATCCCGTCGGCCAACTGCTGACGGTGGTCGTTGAGCCCGGTGATCAGCACCTCGAGTTTGTCGATCGTCTGGTCGAATTGTTTGCGGTGCCGGACCGTCGTGTCCAGGACGATGTTGAGGTTCTTGACGACCTCGCCGATCGCCTGGTCGCGTTCGCCGAGTTGGGCGGTCAGTTGCGCGGTGTGATCCAGGATGTCGTTGATCGTGCCGCCCTGACCCTGGAACACCGTGATCAGCGTGGTGGCGATGGTGTTGACCTTCTCCGGGTCCAACGATCGGAACAGCGGCTTGAATCCGCCGATCAGCGCGTCGAGGTCCAGCGCAGGCGAGGTGCGCGACAGCGGGATGAACCCGCCCGGTGGGAGCACCTTGTCGGCGCCCTCCCCCTCGCCGCGGCCCAGTTCCAGGTAGCGGTCACCGATCAGGTTCAGGTAGCGGATCTGTGCGGTGGTGGACTGATACAGCGGCAGGCCGCGCTGCACGGCGAAGTCGACCCGCGCCCGCTTGCCGCCGTCGACCAGATGCACCGCGCTGACCTTGCCGACCTCCACCCCGGAGGCTCGGACGAACTGGCCGGGGCGCAGCCCGCTGACGTTGCTGAACTCGGCCGAATACCCATTGGTACGGTCGAAGCGCATCTGGCCGAACACCACGATGATCATCACGGTGAACAGCAGCAGCACCGCCGAGAAGATGCCGAGTCGGATGAGCGTACCGGTGATTTTCATGGGTTGATCGTGTTATCCCCTACCTGGCGGCCCCAGACATACTCGATCGCATACGGCGACCCGGTGTCGAGGTGGTTGTACGGCGCGAGGCTGTTGCCGGTGTCGACGACGAGCTCGGGCGCCGGCCACAGGTCGCGGGTGATCTGCTGCCAGCACCCCGGGGCACCACCCGGGCCGCCGTGGGCGTTCACCCGCGGCAGGTTCTCCGGATACATGTAGGGGTTGGGCGCCCCGCCGACCACACCGGCGATGCCGCCCAGTCCCATCGTCAGCGCGGCGGAGGCGACCAGCGACAGCGGATTGAGCACCAGCCCCAGCCCGGACAGAGCCTCGGTGTGGGTGTTCTGCGAGTAGCCGTTGCCGCCGAGGAACGATGCGACCTTGGGTTCGATGTCGTGATAATTACGCAGGCCGCAGTAGATCTCGGGGCTGTAGGTGTCCAGCAGCTGCGCGGTGGGCACCAGGTCCTTGGCGCCGCGCGCCAGATACGGACCGCCCTTGTCGAACAGTTCAGCACCGGTGTTGCCCATCCCCGCCGCCGACAGCAACGCCGCATCCAGGTCCTTCTGCTGCGCGTTGAGGGTGCGCGAGGTGATCACCGCGTTGTCGAGGAAGTCGAACAAGTCCGGCGAGGCGTCGGCATAGGTGTCACCCAAGTTTGCCAACTGTCTTATGTTCGAGCGGATCTGGGGCATCTGCGGGTTCACGTCGTCGAGCACCGCGTTGCCGTTGACGATCGACTGCCCGAACTTGTCCCCCAGCCCCGACAATGCCTCGGCGGCCGCACTCAGCGTCAGGTTCAGCTTCACCGGATCCACCCGCTGCGCGATCGAGGTGATCGTCTGGAACAACGTGTTGATCTCGGTCGTCACACTGCGCGCGTCGATCACCGTCGACGGCGTGATCCGTTGCGCCGTAGGGTTCTTCGGCGCCGTCAGCGACACGTACTTGCCGCCGAACACCGTGGTCGCCTCGACGTTGGCGGTCACGTTGGCCGGGATCAGATGCAGGTACTTCGGTTCGACGTCCAGAGTGAACTTCGCCGCGGGCCTGCCGTCGCGCTGCGTCTCGACGATGTCGGCCACCCGGCCGATCTCGACCCCGTTGTAGGTGACCTTCGAGCCCGGGTCCATCACCAGCCCCGCTCGCGACGCCAGCATCGTCAACTTCGTCTTCGGCGTGAAATCACCCCGGAACTGCCCGTACACCAACGCGAAAATCACTGCGAGAGCGACCACCACCGCGAGGCCGGCCGATTTGTAGGGCGGCTTGTGCTGCTTGTTGATCTGGACTGTCATGGCAGCTACACCGTCAGCGCGAAGTTGGGGTTGACGCCGTAGAGCGCCAGCGCAGCCGACAACACGACAACTTGCACCGAGACCAGCGAGAAGCGCATCGACCGGCCGACGGCCTCGCCGACGCCCACGGGCCCGCCGCCGGCTTCATACCCGTAGAAGCAGTGCGTGATCATCACGATCGCGGTGATGATGATGGCCTCCAGAAATGACCAGAAGACGTCATCGGGGCGCAGAAACGTGCGGAAATAGTGGTCGTAGGTGCCGTGGGACTGCCCGTAGAACATCGTCGTGGTGATCTGCGGGGACAAAAACGACATGATCATCGACAGCGAGTACAGCGGGATGATCACGACCAGCCCGGCCATGATCCGCGTCGTCGCCAAGAACGAGATCGACTTGATGCCCATCACTTCCAGGGCGTCGATCTCCTCGCTGATGCGCATCGCGCCCAGCTCGGCGGTCGCTCCCGCGCCCACCGTGGCCGCCATCGCGATGCCGGTCACCACCGGGGCCGCGATACGCACGTTGATCAGTGCGGCGAAGAACCCCGTGAACGCCTCGACGCCGATGTTTCCCAGCGACGCGAAACCCTGGATGGCGACCAGCGAACTGCCCGACAGCGTCACGAACCCGACGATCGCGACGGTGCCGCCGACGACGGCCATGGCGCCGGTGCCCATTCCGATCTGGGCGATCAGCCGCAGCGTTTCCTTGCGGTAGTTGCGCAGCGCATGGGGAATCTGCCCGATGGCCACCGCCCCGAACCAGCCCATCTTGCCGATGTCGTCGAGCGCGCGGCCCGCCGCGCCGCCGTAGCGGTCGAGGTTTTCCACCGCCCGCGGGAAGCGGGAGCGCACCACGCCAGAAGTCGTCACGTCAGTGCCCCGTCCCGAACCGCACACCGATCGTGGTCAGCACCACGTTGACCGCGTACAACGCGACCACGCACAACACCACCGTCTCGTTGACCGCGGTGCCCAGGCCCTTGGAGCCGCCGCGGACCGTCAAACCCCGGTAACACCCGACCAGCCCGGCGATCAACCCGAACATGGCCGCCTTGAACGTCGCGATGACCACCTCGGGCAGGCCGGTGATCACCGTCAGCGTCGCCAGGTACGCACCGCCGGAAACGTTCTGCAGGTAGACCCCGAACAGGTATCCCCCGACGAGCCCGACTGTGATCACCAGCCCGTTCAGCAACGTGGCGACCAGGGTGGCGGCGATCACCCGGGGCACCACCAGCCGGTGGATGGGGTCGATGCCCAGCACTTCCATCGCGTCGATCTCCTCGCGGATGGTGCGTGCGCCCAGGTCCGCACAGATCGCCGTCGACCCGGCGCCGGCCACCACCAGCACCGTGGTCAGCGGCCCCAGCTGCGTGACCGCGCCGATCGCCGCGACCGAACCGGACAGATCGGCGGCACCGAACTGGATCAGCAGGACATTGAGGGTGAAGATGAGCAGCACGGTCAGCGGGATCGAGACCATGATGGTCGGCAGGAATGCCACCCTCATGATGAACCAGCACTGCAGAAAGAACTCCCGCCACTGGAACGGCCAGCGGCCCAGGGCCTTCCCGGTCAGCACGCACATCCGGAAGAATCCGCCGATCACCGTCAGCGGCCCCTGCATCTGGTCGCGCAGATAGCCGGCCAGGTAAGGGCCGCGCCGACTCGTCGACGTTGACGTCACCGCGAGCCCCTCACGCCGGTCGCGCCCGGCCGAAGGGATCCAAGATGATCGTGCCGCACGCCCCCTCCTTGCCGCCCGACTTGTGTGACCATCACCCTGCTACGCACGAGCAGTAACCGGGACCACAGGAATCTACCCGATGGCCATGCACGTGTGAACCGCATCGGCACAATTAACCCTTCGTTGACGGTGGGTAAACGTTACAGTTTCCGTCAACCCCCCTCGCTGTCGATGGAATCGTTTGTCGTGGAATGCTTTTGAGAACTGTCCAGAGCCCCGTATCGGACCCGCAATTCGTTCTTGAGCACCTTGCCGGCGGGATTGCGCGGCAACGCCTCGACGATCTCGAGCGCCTTGGGATGCTTGTAGCGCGCCAGCCGTTCGGTCAGGAACTCGTCGAGCTCCTCGAGCCGCAGCTGCTCACCGCTGATAGCCACGACCGCGATCGGCACCTCGCCCCACTTCTCGTGGGCCCGGCCGACGACGGCGACCTCGACGATGCGCTCGTGACTCGCCAGGACGTTCTCCACCTCGGCGCAGTAGATGTTCTCGCCGCCGGAGATGATCATGTCCTTCTTGCGGTCGACGACCCAGACGTAGCCGTCGGAGTCCATGCGCACCAGGTCCCCGGAATGGAACCAGCCGCCCGCGAACGCCTCGGCAGTCGCCTGCGGGTTGTTCCAGTAGCCGCTCATCAGCGTGGGCGCCCGGTAGACGATCTCGCCGACCTCGCCGACGGGAACGTCGTTCATGTTCTCGTCGACGACGCGGGCCGCTACCGTCGGGATCACCTTGCCGACCGAGCCGCGCTTGCGGATCGCGTCCTCGCCCAGCAGCATGCATGTCACCGGCGACATCTCGGTCTGGCCGAACGCGGCCAGGATCTGGGCCCCGGGGAAGGTCGCCGACATCTCCCGCAGCAGCGCGTCCGGCGCCGGCGCGGCGCCCCAGGAGATCACCCGTAACCTCAGGTCGCGGGGTCGCGCCCGCTGCTCGGCGCACACGGCCTGCCACTGCGCCGGGACCAGGAAGATGCCGGTGACTTTTTCTGCCTCCAGAACGTCGAGCAGCTGTCCGGGCTCGAAGGCGCCGAGCGGGTAGATCACCGTCGGCGTGCCCAGCAGCATCCCGGTCAGCATGTTGCCGATTCCGGCGATGTGGAAGAACGGGACGCCGATGAAGCCGACATCGTCGTTGATGCTGGCTCCCATCGTGTACAGGCCGGTCATCGCCTGTCCGGTCAGGTTGGCGTGGGTCAGCACGGCGCCTTTGGGGCGGCCGGTGGTGCCCGAGGTGTACATGATCAGCGCCGGCGACTCGGTCGGGACGTCCACCGGCTGGTGGGAGGCGCCGGTCTCGCCGATGAGGTCTTCGTATCCCAGCCCGTCGCCTTCGGTGGCGCCGCCGGCGACCACCATCGTCTCCAGCAGCGGCTGGCTGCGGCACACCGCGGCGGCCACCGGAGCCAGCACCGACTCGGTGACGACCACCCGCGCTTGGCAGTCCTCGACCAGGCAGGCAACCTCGGAGGGGGTGAGGCGAAAGTTCAGTGGGACGGCGATGGCCCCGAGCATGTTGGCCGCCAGCACCGACTCGACGAACTCCACGCGGTTGAGCATCAGGACCATGACCCTGTCGCCGAAGCCGACTCCCCTGCGACTCAGCGCATCGGCCAGGGCCGAAACCCGGCGGTGCAGTTCCTTCCACGTCACCGTCCCGCCGAGGAAGCGCAGCGCGGTCGCGTCCGGCTGCATCAGCGCGTGTCGCTCGAGCTGGTTGACCCAGTGGTGCCTGCGGGCCCGGTAGGGCTGTTCCCCGTAGGGCTGTTCCCCGTAGGGCTGTTCCCCGTAGGGCTGTTCACCGTAGGGCTGTTGTGGTGCCGATTTCCGGGACTGTGCAGTCGCTGTCCGCTGGCCGGCCCATTGCGCGGTCAACTGATGCCTTCCCCTTCGCCCTCGCATCGCGTGCGCAGGTTTGATATTTGATTAAACATGGTGTTGTGTGGGTCACACTATGGCCTCGACGGCCGCCCTGACAAGCTCCGAAAGC
>NZ_JBYCLC010000366.1:0-9958 GCF_057473685.1 Mycobacterium sp. TH-M116
GCGTGACGCTCGGCGGTTCGGGGACGGCCGAGCGCCGTCGGCCCAACCAACAGGTTGGATGGGAGTCCTGTTAGGGTGCTGGTACTCCGGCCTAACCTGAACACTGACCCCCAAGCCGAACTGCGAAGAGGAAGTCGTCATGTCCGAAGAAGCCTTCATCTACGAGGCCATCCGCACCCCGCGCGGCAAGCAGAAGAACGGATCGTTGACCGAGGTCAAGCCGCTGAACTTGGTCGTCGGGCTGATCGAGGAGCTGCGCAAGCGCAATCCCGACCTCGATGAGAACCTGATCAGCGACGTCATCCTGGGCTGTGTCTCACCCGTGGGTGACCAGGGTGGCGACATCGCCCGCACCGCGGTGATCGCCTCCGGCATGCCCGACACCGTGGGCGGCGTGCAGCTCAACAGGTTCTGCGCCTCCGGGCTGGAAGCGGTCAACACCGCCGCCCAGAAGGTCCGCTCCGGCTGGGACGACCTGGTGCTCGCCGGTGGCGTGGAGTCGATGAGCCGCATCCCGATGGGCTCCGACGGCGGCGCGATGATGGCCGACCCGGCAACCTCCTATGACGCGTTCATCGTCCCGCAGGGCATCGGCGCGGACCTGATCGCCACCATGGAGGGCTTCTCCCGCGAGGATGTCGACGCCTACGCGCTGCGCTCGCAGGAGCGCGCGGCCGCGGCGTGGTCGGGCGGCTACTTCGCCAAGTCCGTGGTGCCGGTGCGCGACCAGAACGGACTGCTGATCCTCGATCACGACGAGCACATGCGTCCCGACACCACCGCCGACGGCCTGGCCAAGCTGAAGCCCGCCTTCGAGGGACTGGCCGCGATGGCCGGTTTCGACGACGTGGCGCTGCAGAAGTACCACTGGGTCGAGAAGATCAACCACGTCCACTCCGGCGGCAACAGCTCGGGCATCGTCGACGGAGCCGCGCTGGTGATGGTCGGATCCGAGGCCGCCGGCACGTCGCAGGGCCTTAGCCCCCGGGCCCGCGTCGTGGCCACCGCCACCACCGGCGCCGACCCGACCATCATGCTGACCGGCCCCACGCCGGCCACCCAGAAGGCACTCGACCGGGCCGGACTGACCGTCGACGACATCGACCTGTTCGAGCTGAACGAGGCCTTCGCGTCGGTGGTCCTGAAGTTCCAGAAGGACCTCAACATTCCCGACGAGAAGCTCAACGTCAACGGCGGCGCCATCGCGATGGGCCACCCGCTGGGCGCCACCGGCGCGATGCTCGTGGGCACCATGGTCGACGAGCTTGAGCGCCGCGACGCCCGGCGCGCGCTGATCACACTGTGCATCGGTGGCGGCATGGGCGTGGCCACCATCATCGAGCGAGTCTAAGGAAAAACCATGGCAGAGAACACCATTGTGTGGGACAAGGACGCGGACGGCATCGTCACGCTGACGCTGGACGACCCGACCGGGTCGGCCAACGTGATGAACGAGCACTACAAGGAGTCCATGCACAAGGCGGTGGAGCGTCTTGTCTCCGAAAAGGACTCGATCACCGGTGTGGTGATCGCCAGTGGTAAGAAGACCTTCTTCGCCGGCGGCGACCTCAAGCACATGATCAACGCCGGTCCGGAGAACGCCGGCGAGGTCTTCGCCGAGGTCGAGGACATCAAGCGTGACCTGCGCGCGCTGGAGACCCTGGGCAAGCCGGTGGTGGCCGCCATCAACGGCGCGGCGCTGGGCGGTGGCCTGGAGATCGCGCTGGCCTGCCACCATCGGATTGTCGCCGACGTCAAGGGCGTCCAGATCGGTCTGCCCGAGGTCACACTGGGCCTGCTGCCCGGTGGCGGCGGCGTCACCCGTACGGTGCGGATGCTGGGCATCCAGAACGCGTTTGTCAACGTGCTCAGCCAGGGCACCCGTTTCAAACCGGCTGCGGCCAAGGACAACGGACTGGTCGACGAACTCGTTTCCAGCGTCGAAGAACTGGTGCCGACAGCGAAAGCTTGGATCAAGGCCAACCCCGAGTCCTGCACCCAGCCGTGGGACGCCAAGGGCTACAAGATGCCCGGCGGCACCCCGTCGTCGCCGGGGCTCGCCGCGATCCTGCCGTCGTTCCCGTCGCTGCTGCGCAAACAGCTCAAGGGCGCGCCGATGCCCGCGCCGCGAGCCATCCTGGCCGCCGCGGTCGAGGGCGCGCAGGTGGACTTCGACACCGCCACCCGCATCGAGAGCCGCTACTTCACCGAATTGGTGACCGGCCAGGTGGCCAAGAACATGATCCAGGCGTTCTTCTTCGACCTGCAGACCATCAACTCCGGTGGCTCGCGGCCCGAGGGCATCGGCAAGACACCGATCAAGAAGATCGGTGTGCTGGGCGCGGGAATGATGGGCGCCGGCATCGCCTACGTCTCGGCCAAGTCCGGTTTCGACGTGGTCCTCAAAGACGTCAGCCTCGAGGCGGCGCAGAAGGGCAAGGACTACTCCGAGAAGCTCGAGGCCAAAGCGCTGGAGCGGGGCAAGACCACCAAGGAGCGCTCCGAGGCGCTGCTGGCGCGCATCACCCCCACCGGTGATCCCGCGGACCTCAAGGGCGTCGACTTCGTCGTCGAGGCGGTGTTCGAGAACCAGGACCTCAAGCACAAGGTGTTCGGCGAGATCGAGGACGTCGTCGAGCCGAACGCGATCCTCGGGTCCAACACCTCCACGCTGCCGATCACCGGTCTGGCCACCGGGGTGAAGCGGCAGGAGGACTTCATCGGGATCCACTTCTTCTCGCCGGTCGACAAGATGCCGCTGGTCGAGATCATCAAGGGCGAGAAGACCTCCGACGAGGCGCTGGCCCGGGTGTTCGACTACACCCTGGCCATCGGCAAGACCCCGATCGTGGTCAACGACAGCCGCGGCTTCTACACCTCCCGGGTCATCGGCACGTTCGTCAACGAGGCGCTGGCGATGCTCGGCGAGGGTGTCGAGCCGGCCTCGATCGAGCATGCCGGTACGCGGGCCGGCTACCCGGCACCGCCGCTGCAGCTCTCCGACGAGCTCAACATGGAGCTGATGCACAAGATCGCCACCGCCACCCGCAAGGGTGTCGAGGATGCCGGCGGCACGTACGAGCCGCACCCGGCGGAGGCGGTCGTGGAGAAGATGATCGAGATCGGCCGCCCGTCGAGGCTTTCCGGTGCCGGCTTCTACGAGTACGTCGACGGAAAGCGCGCGCGGCTGTGGCCGGGCCTGCGGGAGACGTTCAAGTCCGGCACTTCGGAGCCGCCGCTGCAGGACATGATCGACCGGATGCTGTTCGCCGAGGCGCTCGAGACGCAGAAGTGCATCGACGAGGGCGTCATCACCTCGACCGCGGACGCCAACATCGGCTCGATCATGGGCATCGGTTTCCCGCCGTGGACCGGTGGCGCCGCGCAGTTCATCGTCGGTTACTCCGGCCCGGCCGGTACGGGTAAGGCAGCCTTTGTGGCCCGGGCCCGCGAGCTCGCCGAGCGGTACGGGCAGCGCTTCCTGCCGCCGGCCTCGCTGACGTAGTCGCGGTTTCGGCTTTGCGCCGAGACATAAACCATTGCGATGTGATACGGCGTGTCGTCGCAGCTGGTTACGTGTCGCGACGCTGGAAGAGGTAGACGCTGGAAGAGGTAGTAGCGCGCCGGGGCCCGGCCGGCGCGGTCTAGCGCTCCCTCGTCGCCGGCGGACAGCAGCGTCCAGCCGGCTGCTGCCACCATGCTGACCTCGCGGACGTACTCGTCGCGGTCGCCCTCGCTCATGTTGTGCAGGCAGCCGTTGTCGACGATCAAACCGAACTCCGCACCGATCCCGGCCTGACTCAACCGCGTGACGTCGGCGCGGATGAAGTCGACCGAAACGTGCGCGGCACCGGCTTTGGCGCGCGCCTTGTCGAGTGCCTTCGTCACAAAATCAACGCCGGTGACCTTCCAACCGCGTTGGGCGAGGTAGATCGAGGTGTCTCCGGTGCCGCATCCCAGGTCGAGGGCGGAACCCGCCGGCAGCGCTGGGCTGTCGCTGGTGCCCTAGATCAGCCTCCGCAAGTTCCGCGCGAGCGGATGACCGTCCCACGGGGTGAAGCCGATCCGGTAGAAGACCCGAAACAGGGTGTGCCGATAAGCCCTGACTTCACCTAATCACTGTTGATCGCTGTTGCAGGCGGCGGCGATCCGGCGCCATTCCTCGCGGGGGAATGCCGTCGGGTCGTCGGTGAGCACCTGGACGCAGACGTGGTCGGCGCCGGCCGACCGGTGCTCGGAGATCCGGCGCAGGATCGCTTCCTCGTCGCCCCAGGCGATGATCGCGTCGAAGAGACGGTCGCTCACGTGAGTCACGTCTTCTTCGGAAAAGCCGCTGCGCAGCATGTTGTTGGCATAGTTCGGCATCGAGAGATACGACCGCAGCATGCCGGTACCGATGCGGTGTGCCTCGTCGGCGTCGTCACAGAGGATCACGGTCTGCTCGGGCAGCAGCAGCGGGCCCTCGCCCAGAGTCTCACGGGCCGAGGCGGTGTGATCGGGGCTGACCAGGTAGGGGTGGGCGCCGCGGGTGCGGGTCGCCGCCAATCTCAGCATTGCGGGGCCCAGCGCGGCAAGGACCCGGCTTTCGGCGGGCACCGGCCGTGGCGCGGCGTCCAGACCGTCCAGGAACGACGCCGTCGCGGCCAGCGGCTTGCGGTAGCGGCCGGGCTGCTTGGCATCGATCAGCGGCGCATGGCTGACCCCGATGCCCAGCAGGAATCGTTCCCCGTGCGCGGCCGTCAGCTCAGCATGGGATTCGGCGACGTCGCCCGGCGAGTGCATCCACAGGTTCAGGATCCCGGTGGCGATCACCGTGCGACTGGTGGCGGCGAGCAGGCGGCCGACCGCGTCGAGCACCGGCCCGCCGACATCGGGAATCCATAGCGCCGGAAAGCCCAGTTCGTCCAATTCCGCTGCGGCCTCTGAGGATTCGGATGCGTCGCCGTAGCGCAGCTGACTACTCCAGATCCCGACACCGGTGAGTTGCATGCAGGTCATTCCTTCCGCCAGGGCTTTGCCACCATGCTGTCAGACGTCGACTTCGGAGTAGTCGGGGACCTGCATCGAGTCGTACAGTCGCAGGCCTTTGGTGTTGAGCTTGGCCGCCGCGCGGGAAAGTGGCGCGGGCATCCGCGAGACGATCTGGGCACCGCGAGTGAGCGCCCAGACCCCGGCCGGCGAGCCGGGAATGAGGCTCTTGGCAGCGCCGCGCGCAAAGGTCCGGCTACGCAGCGCCGGCTCGCGCATCGCCAGTTCGTAGGCCGCGAACGCGCGCAGTTGGTCGCCCTCGGCTCGTGCCAGTTCGCCGGCCAGCACGTAGGCACCCAGCACTGCGAGGCTGGTGCTGCCGCCGACCGCAGGGCCCGGGCAGTAGCCGGCGTCGCCGACCAGCGTGACCCGCCGGCGCGACCATCGGTCCAGTCGCAGTTGAGTGATCGCATCGAAGTAGAACGCCGGCGTCGAATCGAGTTCCTCGAGCCAGCGGTCGACCTCCGCATGCATGCCCGCGAACCTGTCGTGCAGAATCTGCTTCTGCCGCTGCGAATCCCGATGCCCGTAATCCAATTCTGCTTTGCTGCGAAAGAGAAAGGCCGCACGTGCGTCGTTCAGGTGCTCCGCGGTGTAGAGCGCCGCGACGCGCCCGACACCGATGTGGCCGATCATGCGCCCCGCATCGGCCAACGCCTTGGGCACCGAGAACACGGCCAGATATCCCCCGAGGAAGCGGGTGAGTTCGCCCTCGTCGCCGAACGTCAGGCGCCGAACGTTGGAGTGCAACCCGTCGGCGCCGACGACCACGTCGAACGCGCGGGCGGGCGCGTGCTCGAACGTCACGTCGCCGTCGACGTCGATGGAAGTGATCGAGTCGTCGAACAGGTACTCGACGTCGTCGCGGCCTGCCGCGTAGTAGATCTCGCTGAGGTCGTCGCGCATGATCTCCACGTGCCGGTCGGAGACGGCGCCGTAGACTTTGGCGAGGTCGATCTCGGTGGGTCGCGTCCGACCCTCGCGGTACATCGTGAGCCGGTCGGTGCCGGTGGCGCGTTGCTCGATGCGTGGCAGGACGCCCATGCTCGCCGAGATCTCCATCGCCGGACGGAACAGGTCGACGGCGTGGCCGGCGGCTTTGCGCAGGGCCGGCGCGCGCTCGACGACGGTGACGTCGAAGCCGTACCGGTTCAGCCAGTACGCCAGCACCGGCCCGGCGATGCTGGCACCGGAGATGAGGATCCGCATCGCGCGCAGCCTACTCGGTCCAGGCTAGAGTCGGCGCCATGCGCTTTGGGCTTTTCATCCCGCAAGGCTGGCGGATGGATCTGGTCGACATCGCACCCGGCGAGCACTGGCCGGTGATGCGCGATCTGGCCGCTTACGCCGACGGTGGCGGCGCATGGGACTCACTGTGGGTCTATGACCACTTCCACACGGTCCCGCTGCCGACGGACGAGGCCACCCACGAGGCGTGGACGCTGATGGCGGCCTACGCGGCCATCACGTCGCGGATCAAACTCGGGCAGATGTGTACGGCGATGAGCTACCGCAACCCGGTGTACCTGGCCAAGGTGGCCGCCACGGCTGACATCATCGCCGGGGGCCGCATCCAGATGGGCATCGGTGGCGGCTGGTACGAACACGAGTGGCGCGCATACGGCTACGGGTTCCCGTCGGCCGGGGTGCGGCTGGGCCGGCTGGACGAAGGCGTCCAGATCATGCGTGCCGCCTGGCGCGACGGCAAAGTCAGCTTCGCCGGCCGGCACTACCAGGTCGACGGTGCGATCGTCGCACCGAAGCCATTGCAGGACAACGGGTTACCGCTGTGGATTGCCGGCGGCGGCGAGAAGGTGACGTTGCGCATCGCCGCGCAGTACGCCCGGTACACCAACTTCACGCCGGAGCCCGAGGCGTTCGCCCACAAGTCCGAGGTGCTGGCGCAGCACTGCCGCGAGGTGGGCACCGACTTCGACGGGATCGTGCGGTCGGTCAACATCAACGCCGTCGTCGGCACCTCCGACGCCGACGTCGCCGACCGGATCCGGCGGGTCCGCGACCGGCTGGTACGTCACCTCCCCGAGGCCGCCGCGGACGCGATGGTCGCGGGCACCAGCGGCCCGGACTCGGCGACGGGCACACCGGAACAAGTGATCGAGCGGATCACCCGGATTCGCGACCTCGGGTGCGAGTACGTGATCTGCTACTTCCCCGAGGCCGTCTACGACCGCTCCGGCATCGAGTTGTTCGAACGGGAGGTCATTCCCGCGCTGAGTTAGACATCGCTGGTGAGGTAGCGCGTCTTGACCGGCGGTGCGGCCAGCAGGGGAGGCAGGTCGGTCAGCTTCCCCTCGCCGGCGCGAAACGCGCGGTAGGCCTCGTCGTCGTCGATTGTCGCCCAGATCTCGTAGATGAGCCAATGGGCTTCGTCGTCCTCGTCGACGAGCACGTCGGTGCCGAGGTTTCCTGCGAACGATCGCGTGTCCCGCAGCGCCCGGCCCATCACGTCGCGCGCCGCGGCAACCGCGTCGGGTTTGAATCTCAGTTCCAGTGTCACCGTGACTGGCATGGCGTCTCCCTTGCTGCGGCGGCGCTTCCACACTAGGCGCCCGCCAGTCGACGCGTCGCCCGGTGGCCCGGCACTCGGCCGGCGGGTCTGACCGGGAATACAATTTCCGCGCTCGTCGGATGCTTCGGATGCAGCTGCCGGACACCGGCGCCGGCGCCGAGACGGGCCTATGACCGAGACGGGCCTGTGCGCCGACGGCGAACGCAGAAGCTGGTGGCCGACGGCGCCACCGAGATCCACGGCTCGATGCCGGTCAACACCGACGGGGGACTGCTCGCCCTAGATCGCCGGGCCCAGCAGGTCGTCGGCGTCGCGGATGATGTAGCCGTAGCCCTGTTCGGCCAGGAAGCGTTGCCGGTGCGCGGCGTATTCCGCGTCCAGGCTGTCGCGCGCCACCACCGAGTAGAAGACGGCGCCCCCGCCGTCGGACTTGGGCCGCAGCAGCCGGCCCAGCCGCTGGGCCTCCTCCTGACGTGATCCGAATGTCCCCGAAACCTGCACCGCCACCGAGGCTTCCGGCAGGTCGATGGAGAAGTTGGCGACCTTGGACACCACCAGTGTGGACACCTCGCCGCGCCGGAAGGCGTCGAACAGTGCCTCGCGCTCTTTGGTCCGGGTCGATCCTTGGATCACCGGCGCGTCGAGTTCGGCGCCGAGTTCGTCGAGCTGATCCAGATAGGCGCCGATCACCAGGGTTTGCTCACCGGGATGCTTCTGCAGGATCGACTTGACCACAGCGACTTTGGTGTGCGCGGTCGAGCACAGCCGGTACCGCTCCTCGGGTTCGGCGGTCGCGTACGTCATCCGCTCGTTCTCGGTCATGGTGACCCGGACCTCGATACACTCCGCCGGCGCGATCCAGCCCTGCGCCTCGATGTCCTTCCACGGCGCGTCATAGCGCTTGGGTCCGATCAGGGAGAACACATCGCCCTCGCGGCCGTCTTCGCGGACCAGGGTGGCGGTCAGGCCCAGCCGCCGCCTGGACTGCAGGTCGGCGGTCATCCGGAACACCGGCGCGGGCAGCAGGTGCACTTCGTCGTAGACGATCAGACCCCAGTCCCGGCTGTCGAAAAGCTCCAAATGCCGGTACTCGCCCTTGGTGCGGCGGGTGACCATCTGATACGTCGAGATGGTGACCGGCCGGATCTCCTTGCGCTCCCCGGAGTATTCGCCGATCTCGTCCTCGGTCAACGAGGTGCGTGCGACGAGCTCGCGCTTCCATTGCCGGGCGGCGACGATGTTGGTCACCAGGATCAGCGTCGTGGCGCTGGCTTTGGCCATCGCGGCCGCCCCGACCAGGGTCTTGCCCGCCCCGCACGGAAGCACCACCACGCCCGAGCCGCCGTCCCAGAACGAGTCCGCGGCAAGCTGCTGGTAGTCGCGCAGCTGCCAGCCGTCCTGCCGCAGGCTTATCGGATGCGCTTCACCGTTGACGTAACCGGCGAGATCCTCTGCAGGCCAACCGATTTTGAGCAATATTTGCTTGACGCGGCCGCGCTCGCTGGGATGCACGACGACGGTGTCGTCGTCGATGCGCGCCCCGAGCATCGGCGCGATCTTCTTGTTGCGCAGCACCTCCTCGAGCACCGCGCGGTCCAGGCTCACCAGGGTCAGACCGTGCGCCGGGTGCTTGACCAGCTGCAGGCGGCCGTAGCGGGCCATCGTGGCGACGATGTCGACGAGCAGCGGCTGCGGCACCGCGTAGCGCGAATGCGACACCAGCGCGTCGACGACCTGCTCGGCGTCGTGCCCGGCGGCGCGCGCGTTCCACAGCGCCAGCGGCGTGATCCGGTAGGTGTGCACGTGCTCGGGCGCGCGCTCGAGTTCGGCGAACGGAGCGATGGCGGAGCGCGCCGCGCCAGCCAGCTCGTGGTCCACTTCGAGCAGCACCGTCTTGTCGGACTGCACGATCAAAGGTCCGTCAGTCACAACCGCCGCTCCTCCGCTTTTTCGTCACGTGATCCATTATCGGTTGTGGGCCGACACCACCGACGTGATGCGATGAATGGCGAAGTCACGCAGCCGCCCGGAGCCCGAGTCGAACGCCACCAACTGACCGCCCCGGATGGTGATCGGCGACACCACCCGCTGGGTGGCCACGCCGGCGGCGTCGAGGTAGCCGATCACCAGCGTCTCCTGGTCTTTTGCCGCGCGCTGCAGCAGCGACATGGCAACGGCCGGGTCGACGCGGATTTTCCCGAACGGTGCGGCGGTCACCTTACGCAGCACCGAAACCACGGCGTCGAGCGTCTCGGCGCTGGGTAGCGGCGCCGGGCGGTACGGCCGGCGCCGGTGCGGCGTGGCCACCCGGGCCCCGCGCGGCCGGACATCGACGATGGAGCCGGTGGAATCCTCGGCGGCCGGGGCGAAGCCGGCGGTCCGCAACGCGGCGAGCACGTC
>NZ_JBYCLC010000367.1:0-18564 GCF_057473685.1 Mycobacterium sp. TH-M116
CGATCGTCGCCATCCCCCGGGCCGGGGACGCCCGATCGCCGTCCAGAGATGAATCACGCGTGAGCGAGCCGTTTATTCCACGACCCGCGGGCCGTTACGGGCAATCCCGGCTGTCGGGTACGTCGCGGCGGCCCGTGGTGATCGCGCTGACCGTCCTTGCGGTCGCGGCGGGGGTCGGAGTCGCCGTCATCGGCTACCAACGGCTCGGCGCCAGCGACGTCTCGGGTTCGCTGGCCGGGTATCGCGTCATCGACGACGAGACGGCCTCGGTGACGATCAGCGTGACACGCTCGGACCCGTCGCGACCGGCGGACTGCATCGTGCGGGTTCGCGCGCAGGACGGCAGCGAGACCGGCCGGCGGGAGGTGTTGGTCCCGCCATCCGACCAGGCCACGGTGCAGGTGACGACAACGGTGAAATCCTCTCGGCCGCCGATGATGGCCGACATCTATGGCTGTGGCACCGACGTACCCGCTTATCTGCGGCCATCCTGACCGCGGCGCGGACCCCGAACTGCGAATTTGTGCGTCACCGGACGTTTCCGTGGTGGTAACGTAGAGAAATGCACGGTTCCAGCTGGGACCGTGTATTGCTGCATTAATGGCCGTGGGCGGGACGGATCGGCGTCACCCGGGAGACCCGAACACTCCCGGGGCGGGGCAGGACAGAGGCTGACGCGACGAGGCGGAAGCGTGAACACGAGGAGCGCGACGAGATGACGGATACTCAGGTGACCTGGCTGACCCAGGAATCACATGACCGACTCAAGGCCGAACTCGACCAGTTGATCGCCAACCGCCCGGTCATCGCCGCCGAAATCAACGACCGCCGCGAGGAGGGCGACCTCCGCGAGAACGGCGGCTACCACGCCGCGCGCGAGGAGCAGGGCCAGCAGGAGGCCCGCATCCGACAGCTGCAGGATCTGCTGAGCAACGCAAAGGTCGGCGAGGCGCCCAAGCAGTCCGGCGTCGCGCTGCCCGGTTCGGTTGTGAAGGTCTGCTACAACGGCGACGAGTCGGACACCGAGACGTTCCTGATCGCCACCCGTCAGGAGGGCGTCAACGACGGCAAGCTCGAGGTGTACTCGCCGAACTCGCCCCTGGGCGGCGCGCTGATCGACGCCAAGGTCGGCGAGACCCGCAGTTACACGGTTCCCAACGGCAGCACCGTCGAGGTCAAGCTGCTCAGTGCGGAGCCTTACCACTCCTGACCAGCCGCGCGACCACTCCCTGACCAGCTGCGCGGGGGTTAGCGCAACGCCTGGTCGAGATCGGCCAGCAGGTCAGCCACGTCCTCGATGCCGACCGACAGCCGCACCAGGTCATCGGGAACCTCCAGCTGCGAACCGGCCGCCGACGCGTGTGTCATGGCGCTGGGATGCTCGATCAGCGACTCCACCCCACCCAGGGACTCGGCCAGGATGAACACCCCGGTGCGCGCGCACAGGTCCTGCGCGGCGCGGCGCCCGCCGCGCATCCGTACCGAGACCATGCCGCCGAAGCCCCGCATCTGCCGTGCCGCGATCTCATGCCCCGGGTGCCCGGCCAGACCGGGGTACAGCACGGCGCTCACCGCGGGGTGCCCGGCGAGAAATTGGGCCACGGCCAGGGCGTTCCGGCCGTGCTGTTGCATCCTGAGCACCAGCGTCTTGAGGCCGCGCATCGTCAGGTAGGCGTCGAACGGGCCCGGCACCGCGCCGGCCCCGTTCTGCAGGAAACCAAAGGCGCCGTCCAACTCCTCGTCATTGGTGACCAGCGCCCCGCCCACCACGTCGGAGTGCCCACCCAAGTACTTGGTGGACGAGTGCAGCACGACGTCGGCGCCCAGCGTCAGCGGCTGCTGCAGCGCAGGTGAGGCGAACGTGTTGTCGACCAGCACCCTCGGACCGAGATCCGCCCCGAGTTGCACGATCTCGGCAATCTCGGCAATGGCGGCGATGTCGGCGATGGACAGCAACGGGTTGGTCGGTGTCTCGACCCAGATCAGCCGGGTCTGCGGGGCGATCGCCGCGCGTACGGCGTCCAGGTCTGACAACGCCACCGGCGTATAGCGGACGCCCCATTGCGTGAACACCTTGTCGATGAGACGGAACGTGCCGCCGTAGGCATCGGTCGGAATGATCAGGTGGTCGCCGGGCCTCAGCATCGCCCGCAGGGCGCAGTCGGCGGCCGCCATCCCGGAACTGAACGCCCGCGCGTAGGCGCCCTCTTCGACAGTTGCGAGCGAGGCTTCGAGCGCGGCCCTGGTCGGGTTGCCGGTGCGCGCGTACTCGAAACCGCCGCGCAGGTGCCCGACGCCGTCCTGGGCGAACGTGCTGCTGGCGTAGATCGGGGGGTTCACCGCCCCGGTCGCGGGATCCGGCGGGTAGCCGGCGTGGATGGCCCGGGTGGCCAGTCCGGCGATCTTGGGGATTGGCGTGCCGCGCTCCGTGCTCATCCGGGTGTCTGCCTGCCCCCGATCGGCAGGCAGACAGTCGACATCATCTTGTCGGCCAACGTCTGCCGCTTGGCATCCCACAGCGGGACGAGAAAACCGACGAAACAGATGATCGCGTCACAGACATGCGCGAGATACCGCAGTAAAGACTTCCCGAAACCGATGGGCTGACCGGTGATCTCGCTGACCACCTTGAAGTTCATGACCGACTTGCCGATGCTGGACCCGGTCGTTCCCTGCCGATAGCCGTAGTTCCAGATCAGGTAGAACAGCCCCAGGGCCGCCGCCAACGCCAGCGCCAGCGCATCGAGGAGCGAGACCTGCACGAAGCAAACCGGCTTGCTGTGAGGAACCTGGACGATGCACAGATTCGGCAGGGGGAAAAGTAAGGACGCGGTGCCGACCACGACAATGCCCGGAAGGATGTCGATGATGAACGCCAGCACCCGCGAAAACCACGCGGTGTAGTCCTGCTTCGGCAGCGTGCGGATCGCCGGCCCGGGTGGCGGCGGGGCGTAACCACCCGACGACGGGGGCGGCGGGGGGTAGGAACCGCCCCCGGGGGGAGGCGGAGGGGAGGAACCGGGCGGCGGCGGTGGCGTGAAGGCCCCGCCGGGTGGCGGTTGGTCGGTCATGGGCAAGGAACCTTCCCCCCTGCGGATCGGGCGAACCGGGCCGCCCAACAGTACCTGAGCAGCCGATTGCTGCAGCGGCCGCCCGAAACGGCCGCACGATCCGAACGACGCCTGCGCTAGCGCCGGCGCGGCGTATCCGAGAGGAACCCCAGCAGATCATGCCGGGTGATGACACCGACCGGTTTGCCGTGTTCCACCACCATCAAGGCATCCCAGTCGCGCAGGGCTCTGCCGGCAGCGCCGACCGACTCGCCGGCGCCGATCATCGGCAGTGGTGGGCTCATGTGTTGCGAGACGGCGTCGGCCAGCTTGGCGCGGCCCTCGAAGACCGCCGAGAGCAGTTCGCGCTCGGAGACACTTCCGGCGACCTCACCGGCCCGCACCGGGGGCTCGGCGCCGACCACCGGCATCTGGGACACGCCGTACTCGCGCAGGATGCCGATGGCGTCGCGGACCGTCTCGGAGGGATGGGTGTGCACCAGATCGGGAAGAGCGCCGGATTTTCCGCGCAGCACGTCACCTACCGCGGGCTGCTGCGTGGAGCCGTCCAGGCGGCTGCGCAGGAATCCGTACGACGACATCCACGCGTCGTTGAAGATCTTCGACAGGTAGCCGCGGCCGCCGTCGGGCAACAAGACGACGACGAGGGCATCGGGCCCGGCCCGCTCGGCCACCTGCACCGCGGCCACCACCGCCATTCCGCACGAGCCGCCGACCAGCAGCGCCTCCTCGCGGGCCAGCCGCCGGGTCATGTCGAACGAGTCGGAATCCGACACCGCGATGACCTCGTCGGGCACGCTCGGGTCGTAGGCCGCCGGCCAGAAGTCCTCGCCAACCCCTTCGACCAGGTACGGCCGGCCGCTGCCGCCCGAATACACCGAGCCCTCAGGATCGACCCCGACGATGCGCACCCGCCCGCCGGACACCTCCTTGAGGTAGCGGCCGGCGCCGGTGATGGTCCCCCCGGTGCCGATCCCGGCGACGAAGTGGGTGACCCGGCCGTCGGTGTCGGCCCAGATCTCCGGGCCGGTCGTCTCGTAGTGGCTGGCCGGCCCGTCCGGGTTGGCGTACTGGTCGGGTTTCCAGGCCCCGTCGATCTCCCGGGTCAGCCGGTCGGACACGCTGTAATAGCTGTCCGGGTGCTCCGGCGGCAACGCCGTCGGGCATACGACGACCTCCGCGCCGTAGGCGATCAGCACGTTGCGCTTGTCCTCGCTGACCTTGTCGGGGCACACGAAGACGCACCGGTAGCCGCGGCGCTGGGCGACCAGGGCCAGACCGACGCCGGTGTTGCCCGACGTCGGTTCGACAATGGTGCCGCCCGGTTTGAGCTGCCCGCCGGCCTCGGCGGCATCGATCATCTTCGCGGCGATCCGGTCCTTGGAGCTGCCGCCGGGGTTGAGGTACTCGACCTTGGCTGCCACGGCGCCGGCACCGGCGGGGACGACGGCGTGCAGGCGCACCAGTGGCGTCCCGCCGATCAGGTCACTGATGTGCTGCGCGATGTGCATGCGCTCATCGTCTCAGTCCGGCGCCGGTCAGCTACCCGGTGGCCTCGCGGATGTACTCACCGATCTGGCGCAGCGACCGAACCGCCTCCGGCACCATCGGCGCGGCCAGCTGGAAGTCGTGGATCTGACCAGGCCAGACCCTCAATTCGGCCGGCACGCCGACTGCCGCCAGCCGGCGGGCCGCCAGCTGTGCGTCGTGCAGCAACACCTCGGCGCCCGACACGTGGATCAGGGTGCGCGGCAGGCCGGGGGTGATGTGCTCCAGCGGCTCGTAGATCTCCTCGGGTTCACCGTCCACCGTGTTCTTCGCGGCCGCACTGGTGACGAGAACGTCGAGGGCGTCGAACGCCTTCGGGGGGAACATTGCGTCGGTCTTGATGTTGGGGTGCGACTGCTTGCATTCCTTCGCCAGCTGCAGCAGCGGCGAGATCGCCACCAGCGCCGCCGGCACCTCGTCCTCCCCCCGTTGCAGGCGTTGCGCCAGCGCCAGCGCCAGGTAGCCGCCCGCCGAGTCCCCGGCCAGCACGATCTGGTCGGGCTGGTAACCGCGCACGCGGAGCCATTGGTACCCGTCGTGGCAGTCGTCGAGGGCCATCCCGATCGAATGTTTGGGCAGCAGACGATAATTGACCACCAGGACCGGTGAGTCGGCGAACTCCGACAGCGCCTCGACGAGCCTGCCGTGCGAATTCGCGCCGCACGTCAGGAACGCTCCGCCGTGCAGGTAGACGACGACCCGACGGGTCCCGTCCGCGGGCAGCACCCCGGGAGCACGCACCATCTGCGCCGTGGCGTTGCGCAAGGTCACGGTCTCGCGCACCGTGGCCGAGACCGGGAGCAGCGCCCGCGACGCGAGGTCGATCAGGCCCCAGGGCCAGGGCACGTTGGGGGCATGGCTGCCCACGGCCAGCACCGGCCGTATCGTCAGCCGCGAAGCCAGTCCGGCCACCCGGGCGGCGATACTGGGTCCGGATTCGAGGACCTCGACCGGTGCACCGCCGCTGATGGCGAATCGGCGAGCCCCAGACCTGCGCGCCTTGCGGACGTCGTGGGTGCGGATGACAGGCCGGGGCGAGCTGCACTCGTCGCGAAATACGGTCATGCTCAACACTTCCTACGCCTTTGTAGTCCGATACGGCATGCGCCGGGGCAGCTAAGCGTCTGATGCGCCGGCGTCCGACGAGCCGTTTAGCCACTCCGTCGAAAGTCAGCTTGACACGCGTTGCCACAGAAGACGTTTGGACAGCCGGATTCGATATCACATCTGGTTCACAACGTGATCAGATTGTTCAGATTGCGACCGTGCAAACCCCGGAGCCGGGCTAAACTCATCAACGTGTCCATCCGGGTGCTGCGTCGTTCGACGATCGCCCTGGCCACGGCGGGGGCTCTCGCCTCGACGGGTACCGCGTACCTGGGCGCTCGCAACCTGCTGCTCGGCCAGGCGACCCACGCGCGCACGTTGATCCCCAAATCCTGGGAAATCCCGCCCCGCGCCGACGGCATCTACGCCCCCGGCGGCGGGCCGGTCGAGCGGTGGCACCGCGGCATTGACTTCGACCTGCACCTGATGATCTTCGGCGACTCGACGGCAACCGGGTACGGCTGCACGAGCGCCGAAGAAGTGCCGGGCGTGCTCATCGCCCGCGGGCTCGCCGAGCGGACCGGCGGTCGTGTCCGGCTGAGCACGAAAGCCATCGTCGGCGCGACGTCGAAGGGGGTGTGCGGTCAGGTCGATGCGATGTTCGTCGCCGGTCCCCCGCCGGATGCGGCGGTGATGATGCTGGGCGCCAACGACGTGACCGCCCTCAACGGCGTCGGCCCGTCGGCGCAACGGCTGGCCCTGACGGTCCGCAAGTTGCGTACCCACGGCACGGTGGTCGTCGTCGGCACCTGCCCGGACCTCGGGGTGATCAGCGCGATCCCGCAGCCGCTGCGTTCGCTGGCCCACGCACGCACCTCCCAGTTGGCCCGCGCCCAGGCCGCGTCGGTGCGAGCCGCAGGCGGGGTGCCGGTGCCCCTGGCGCATCTGCTGGCCCCGCAGTTCCGCGCCACCCCGGATTCGATGTTCTCCGCCGACGGCTACCACCCCTCGTCGTCCGCGTATGCCCTGGCCGCAGACGCGCTGTTGCCGGCGCTCTACGACGCGCTCGGCGACACCGAGGAGTGCCCCGAGAACACACTTTCGCCCTCACCCGCTCCGGCGGGTCGCCCGGTGTTGTCGCGTTTGTGGCGGCGCCCGGAGACACAGCCAGCCGCCCCGTCGTCATGCCAGCCGGCGGGCAGCGATTAGATTTGGGTTGGTCTCGTCCGGGCCGGTCGGCGATGGCCGTACCAACGGCTCATGAGGCGAGCGCGCCCCATCGGATTTGCACGCCCATCGGATGTGAAGGAAATCTCCCATGCCTGAAGCTGTCATCGTCTCCACTGCTCGCTCACCGATCGGCCGCGCCATGAAGGGATCGCTGGTCAGCATGCGGCCTGACGACCTGGCCGCCCAGATGGTGCGCGCCGCGCTCGACAAGGTTCCCGCGCTCGACCCGCACCAGATCGACGACCTCATGCTGGGCTGCGGCCTGCCCGGTGGCGAGTCCGGGTTCAACATGGCGCGCGTCGTCGCCGTCGAGCTGGGCTACGACTTCTTGCCGGGCACCACCGTCAACCGGTACTGCTCGTCGTCACTGCAGAGCACCCGGATGGCGTTCCACGCGATCAAGGCGGGCGAGGGCGACGCGTTCATCTCCGCGGGCGTGGAAACGGTCTCCCGCTTCGCCAAAGGCAACTCCGACTCGTGGCCGGACACCAAAAATCCGCTGTTCGACGCGGCGCAGGAGAGGGCGGCGGCTGCTGCTGCGGGCGCCGAGGAATGGCACGACCCCCGGGCCGACGGCAACCTGCCCGATGTCTACATCGCGATGGGTCAGACCGCCGAGAACGTCGCGATCTTGACGGGGATCAGTCGCGAGGAGCAGGACCGCTGGGGGGTGCGCAGCCAGAACCGGGCGGAGGAGGCGATCAAGAGCGGCTTCTTCGCACGCGAGATCTCCCCGGTGACCCTGCCGGACGGAAGCACCGTCAGTACCGATGACGGCCCCCGCGCCGGCACCACCTACGAGAAGGTCAGCGAGCTCAAGCCGGTGTTCCGGCCCAACGGGACGGTGACAGCGGGTAATGCGTGCCCGTTGAACGACGGCGCGGCCGCCCTGATCATCACCAGCGACACCAAGGCCGAGGAACTCGGCCTGACGCCGCTGGCGCGCATCGTGTCCACCGCGGTCAGCGGCCTGTCGCCGGAGATCATGGGACTGGGCCCGATCGAGGCATGCACGAAGGCGCTGCACCGCGCCGGCATGTCGATCGGCGACATCGACCTCTACGAGATCAACGAGGCGTTTGCGGTGCAGGTCCTGGGCTCGGCCCGCGAGCTGGGCATGGACGAGGACAAGCTGAACGTGTCCGGCGGGGCGATCGCGCTGGGCCACCCGTTCGGCATGACCGGCGCCCGGATCGCCACCACGCTGCTCAACAACCTGCAGACCCACGACAAGACGCTCGGCCTGGAAACCATGTGCGTGGGCGGCGGTCAGGGCATGGCGATGATCATCGAGCGGCTCAGCTGAACCCGGCCGATGCCCGGCCCCGGGCGGGGGCTCGGCCCCGGGCGGGGGCTCGGGTGTGAATTCTGGGCGGCGACACGCCGATAGACGCCGCCAAGGATTCACACTCGACGCCACCGGTTCACACTCGAACCCAAACCGAACGCCGAACCCAAACCGAACGCCGAACCCAAACCGAACGCCGAACCCAAACCGACAAGGCCGGCACCCTCGGGTGCCGGCCTTGTCATTCGGTGCGGGCTAGTCGTTCTGCAGGTAACTGAGCAGACGCAGAATCTCGAGGTACAGCCAGACCAGGGTCACCGTCAGGCCCAGCGCGATGCCCCATGCCGCCTTCTCCGGCGCGCCGGCACGCACCATCTGGTCGGCGGCGTCGAAGTCGATGAGGAAGCTGAAGGCCGCGATACCGATGCACACGATCGAGAACAGGATGGCCAACGGCCCGCCGCTGCGCAGACCCATACCCTCGCCGCCGCCCACACCGAACATCGCCAGCACGAAGTTACCGAGCATCAGGCCCAGCACCCCGAACATGGCGGCGATCAGGTACCGGGTGAACTTGGGCGTGACCCGAATGGCCCCGGTCTTGTACACGACGAGCATGCCGAAGAACACCCCGAAGGTGCCCAGAACGGCCTCGCCGATCAGAGAACCGGCGCTGGCCGAGGACACCTGGTAGTTCGCGAACACGAACGAGACGGCGCCGAGGAACAGCCCTTCCAGCACCGCGTAGCTCAGCACGATCGCCGGGCTGTCCTGCTTCCGGCCGAAGGTGGCCACCAGCACCAGCCCCAGGCCGCCGAGCGCTCCGATCATGGTCAGCGGCATCGCCAGAGCGACGTTCGCCGACACCAGGAAGTAGGAGACGATCGCGGCGGCCGACAGCACGGCCAGCGTGATGCCGGTCTTGGTGACGACGTCGTCGATGGTCACCGGGCGGGAGGCTTCGACCTCCTGATAGGGAGCCCGGTAAGGGTCGGCCTGGTGATAGCCCTGCTGCACTTGCGGCGCGCCTGTACCGAATCGCGCATATCCGCCGCTCTGCTTGGGCAGCGAACGAAATACCGGGTTGCTTGTCTCCCGCACCGTCGGATCCTCTCTCATAGCTGTGGCTTCGAGCTGTGCGAACACACACTCAACGATCAGTGGCCCGACCGGGGTTCCCGACAGAGCCGGCATCTCACGAGTATTTCCTGCCTCGCATGTGGTTGTCGGCTTAAACATAGACCTTACCCGCGGGCATCGCCGACCTTGGAACGATCTAGATTTCTCCTCGAGGCCGGGGCAGCCGCGAAGCGGCTCGGGCGGATGCGAACGGATCGCGAACAACAGAACAACAGGAGGCCAGGGCGTGACAGCAGGATCCGAGGAGGTTCTGACCCGCGTCGAGGGGGGCGTCGGCGTGATCACGCTCAACCGCCCCAGGGCGATCAACTCGCTCAACCAGGCCATGGTGGACGCGCTGCGGGCGGTGCTCACCGCCTGGGCCGGCGACGACGCGGTGGGCGCGGTGGTGCTGCGCGGCGCGGGGGATCGCGGACTGTGCGCCGGCGGCGACGTCGTCGCGATTTACCACAGCGCCTGCAGGGACGGGGTGGTGGCGCGGCGCTTCTGGCACGACGAGTATCTGCTCAACGCGCAGATCGGCCGGTTCGCCAAGCCCTATGTCTCGTTGATGGACGGCATCGTGATGGGCGGCGGGGTCGGCGTCAGCGCGCACGCGAACACGCGGGTGGTGACCGACACCTCCACGGTCGCGATGCCCGAGGTAGGCATCGGTTTCATCCCCGACGTGGGCGGGGTTTTCCTGCTGTCCCGCGCGCCGGGCGGGCTGGGCCTGCACGCCGCCCTGACCGGAGCCCCATTTTCCGGCGCCGACGCCATCGCGATGGGATTCGCCGACCATTACGTGCCGCACGGCGATCTCGAGGCGTTCACCCGTGCGGTCGTCACCGACGGACCCGACGGCGCACTGGCCCACCACGCCGTCGAACCCCCAGCGAGTGATCTTGGCGCCCAGCGAGACTGGATCGACGAATGCTACACCGGCGACAGCGCCGAGGACATCCTCGCCGCACTCCGCCGACACGGCGCGGCAGCCGCGCGGGACGCCGCCGACCTGATCGCCACCCGCTCCCCCGTCGCGGTGTCGGTGACGCTGGCAGCGGTGCGCCGGGCCGCCAAGCTGGAGACGCTGGAAGACGTTCTGGTGCAAGACTATCGGGTGTCGAGCGCATCGCTGCGCTCACACGACCTGGTGGAGGGCATCCGAGCACAACTGATCGACAAGGATCGCAACCCGAAGTGGTCGCCGGCGACGCTTGCCGAGGTCGGCGCGGCCGACGTCGAGGCGTATTTCGCGCCGGTCGACGACGACCTGAGTTTCTGAGAAAGGCGGATTCGGTGACAGACTCGACATTCGAGACCATTCTCGTCGAGCGCGACGAGCGGGTCGGCATCATCACGCTGAACCGGCCGCAGGCGCTCAATGCCCTCAACAGCCAGGTGATGAGCGAAGTAACCTGCGCGGCAACCGAATTCGACGGTGACCCCGGCATCGGCGCGATCATCATCACCGGATCGGCCAAGGCCTTCGCCGCCGGTGCCGACATCAAGGAGATGGCCGACCTGACCTTCGCGGACGCCTTCGGCGCCGACTTCTTCGCCCCCTGGGCCACACTGGCGGCCGTGCGCACCCCGACGATCGCCGCGGTCGCGGGCCACGCCCTCGGCGGTGGCTGCGAACTCGCGATGATGTGCGACCTGCTGATCGCGGCCGATACGGCCAAGTTCGGCCAGCCGGAGATCAAACTCGGCGTGCTGCCCGGCATGGGTGGCTCCCAACGGCTGACCCGCGCCATCGGCAAGGCCAAGGCCATGGACCTCATCCTGACCGGGCGCACCATCGACGCTACCGAAGCCGAACGCAGCGGCCTGGTCTCGCGTGTGGTGCCGGCCGAGGACCTGCTGACCGAGGCCAGGGCCGTCGCCACCACCATCTCGCGAATGTCGCGCTCGGCAGCCCGGATGGCCAAGGAGGCCGTCAACCGCTCGTTCGAGTCCACCCTGGCCGAGGGACTGCTCTACGAACGCCGGCTGTTCCACTCGACGTTCGCCACCGAGGACCAGTCCGAGGGCATGGCCGCTTTCATCGAGAAACGCGCTCCGAACTTCCGCCACCGGTAGGGCTTCCGATGCACCGACCGGGTTCTGCGACCAACACCGCCGGCCACGAACCGGCGCCCGAAGCCGGCACGGAAGCCCCATCCCGCCCAGTGCCCGAACCGCAGGAATCCGGGCCGGCCGGCGAGCCCGGGCCGGCCGGCCGGGACTGGTGGCTACGGCACTACACCTTCACCGGCACCACCGTCGGCCTGATCTTCGTCTGGTTCTCGATGACGCCGTCACTGCTGCCCCGCAGCGCGCTGTTCCAGGGTCTGGTCAGCGGGATCTCCGGCGCCATCGGCTATGGCATCGGCGTCTTCGCGGTGTGGCTGGTCCGCTACATGCGCGACCTGGATTCCAGTCCGCCGGCGCCGCGGTGGGCGTGGATGCTGCTGATCCCGATCGGGGCGGTCGGCATGGTGATCATGGCGATCCGCTTTCACGTCTGGCAGGACGACGTGCGCGACCTGATGGGCGTCCCGCACCTGCGGTGGTACGACTACCCGGTGGCCACAGGGTTGTCGCTGGTGGTGCTGTTCAGCCTGGTCGAGATCGGGCAGTCCACTCGCTGGCTGGTCAGCTTTCTGGTCGACCGGGTCGACCGGGTGGCACCGTTCCGCCTCTCGGCGGCCATCGTGGTGGTCGCCCTCGCGGCGCTGTCGATCACTGTGCTCAACGGGGTCGTGCTCAAGGTCGCGATGCGCACCATGAACAACACCTTCGCCTCGGCCAACGACGAGGAGAGCCCCGACACCGCGCCGCCGAGGACCCCGCTTCGATCCGGTGGTCCGGGGTCGCTGGTGTCCTGGGACTCGCTGGGCCGGGAGGGCCGAGTCTTCGTCGAGGGCGGCCCGACGGTCGAGCAGCTCACCGCGTTCAACGGGGTGCAGGCCACCGAGCCGATCCGGGCCTACGCCGGGCTGAACTCCGCCGACGGCATCACCGCGACCGCCGAGCTCGCGGCCCGGGAGCTGCAGCGCACGGGCGGGCTGCGGCGTGCTGTCGTCGCGGTGGGGACCACCACCGGCACCGGCTGGATCAACGAGGCCGAAGCCTCGGCGCTGGAGTACATGTACGACGGCAACACCGCGGTCGTGAGCATGCAGTACTCGTTTCTGCCGAGCTGGCTGTCGTTCCTGGTGGACAAGGAGAACGCCCGGCACGCGGGTCAGGCGCTCTTCGAGGCCGTCGACAGGCTGGTCCGGAAGCTGCCCGAGGAGCATCGCCCCAAGCTCGTGGTGTTCGGCGAGAGCCTGGGATCGTTCGGCGCCGAGGCGCCGTTCATGAGCCTCAACAACGTCCTGGCCCGCACCGACGGCGCGCTGTTCAGCGGACCGACCTTCAAAAACACCATCTGGACGGACCTCACCGCCACCCGCGATGCCGGCTCACCGGAGTGGCTGCCGATCTACCACGACGGCAAGAACGTCCGGTTCGTCGCCCGCGCGCGGAACTTCGCCCGCCCGGACGCCCCGTGGGACGTCCCGCGGGTGGTCTACCTTCAGCACGCGTCGGACCCGATCGCCTGGTGGACGCCCAGCCTGCTGTTCAAGGAGCCGGATTGGCTCAAGGAGAAGCGGGGCTACGACGTGCTGCCCCAGACACGCTGGATCCCGGTGGTGACGTTCCTGCAAGTCACCGCGGACATGGCGGTCGCCCTGGACGTGCCGGAGGGGCATGGCCACCGTTACGTCGCCGACGTCGCCAACGGCTGGGCCGCCGTCTTGTCCCCGCCCGGCTGGACGCCGGACAAGACCGACCGGCTGCGGCCGCTGTTGCACTCCAGCAACTAGATCCAGCGCCGAAACGGGCAGCCGAAACGGGCAGCCGAAACGAGCAGCCGAAACCGGCGGGACGGTACGCGCGGCTTCACCGCCGACACCACCGGCAGGATCCGAAGTGCTCCCTCACGTCGGCCGGTGGCTGGAATCTGCCCCACATAATTTGACCGCATAGATTGACATCGTGAGCAGTTTCAGTCGTTCGTTCCCACGCTGGGGCACGGCCATCGTCGCCGCCGCGACACTGGCTTGTTCGCCGGCGCTCACGGGCTGCTCGCACGGTGCCCACGGCGGCGGGACCACGTCGTCACCGGCGCGGCCGTCGGGCACGGGCAGCGTCGGGGATCCGGCGCCACCGGACGCGGTCGGTCTCTCCCCCGCCGGCGTGACGACCCGCGTGGATGTCCCGGCCGATTCCACCGAGGAGCAGTATTTCCAGGCCTGTCACGCCGCGAAGGTGTGGATGGACGCCCAGCCCGACACCGGCGCATCACGGGTCGAGATGTATCTGGCGATGGTTCAGGCGTCGCCGTCGGGCACCCCGGGCAGCTGGAACACAGCGTGGGCGCGACTGAGCCCGGCCCGGCAGGCGGCCGTGATCGTCGCCGCGCGGGCGGCCGCCGATGACGAGTGCGGGTAGCGCCAGGGCCGCACCGTTATCGGCAGCGTTGCCGAGATCACGGTGCACACAAGCGCCGCACGGACAGCCGGGGACCGCGCCGCCGCGCAGAATGAGTGGATGCCCGGTGAACCTGTTGCGGCGGTCTCCCACCCCTCGGCACCGCTGCGGGTGGCGCTGTCGCTCGGCAGCGGAGGCGCCCGCGGCTACGCCCACATCGGGGTGATCGAGGCGCTGCAGGCGCGTGGCTACGACATCGTGGGAATCGCCGGTTCGTCGATGGGCGCGCTGGTGGGCGGCCTGCAGGCAGCCGGACGCCTCGACGAGTTCGCCGAGTGGGCGAAGTCGCTGACCCAGCGCACGATCCTGAGGTTGCTGGACCCCTCCATCAGTGCTGCCGGGGTGATGCGGGCCGGCAAGATCCTGGACGCGGTACGCGACATCCTGGGCCCGGTCACCATCGAGCAACTGTCCATCCCCTACACCGCGGTCGCGACCGATCTGCTGGCCGGCACAGCGGTGTGGTTCCAGCACGGTCCCCTCGACGAGGCGATCCGTGCTTCCATCGCGATCCCCGGGGTGATCGCCCCGTACGAGGTCGACGGACGGCTGCTGGCCGACGGCGGCATCCTCGATCCGCTGCCGATCGCCCCGCTCTCGGCGGTCAATGCCGACCTGACCATCGCGGTGAACCTCAGCGGCAGCGAGGTGATCGGCAGCCGCGGCGCCGAGCCGGGCGCCACCGCCGAGTGGTTGAACCGCATGGTGCGCAGCACCTCCGCGCTGCTCGACACCACCGCCGCCCGCTCACTGCTCGACCGGCCGACGGCCCGTGCAGTGCTGGGAAGGTTCGGCGTGGGGCCCGACGTCGAGCGGGCCGAGACGGAATCCGACGCCGACCTGAAGGAGCCCGCCGAGGACACGCAAGGCGAATCGGACGTTCCGCGGCTGAGCGGCTTCGAGGTGATGAACCGGACGATCGACATCGCCCAGTCGGCGCTGGCGCGCCACAGCCTGGCGGCGTACCCGCCCGACCTGTTGATCGAGGTCCCGCGCTCGACCTGCCGCAGCCTGGAATTCCACCGGGCAGTCGAGGTGATTTCCGCCGGCCGCGAGGTGGCCGACCGGGCGCTGGACGCCTTCGAAGCCGACTCCGGCGCCGGCGCGGCGCCCGCGACCGAGGGCTGACCGGCACACGCCGGGCGCGCCTACGACGCCGGCTCGTCGCACTCGGACTCGGACTCGGACTCGGCGAGCTGGTGGCGGGGCGGGACGGGCAGCGCCAGACTGCGGCTGATGTGCAGGTCCGCGTCGACGTGGATCAGCTCGCCGGGCTCCATCAGCTGCCAGCGCGGATCGTCGTCCATCGGCTCGCTGGCGAACACCACCGAGGGCCGGGCGCGCAGGTGCCGCGAGAAGGCGCGGATCCGGTCGGTACGCAGGTGCAAATCCCGTTCGGCGTCCTCGGGGCGGCGGTCCAGGACGTAGAGCGTATGGGTCCGCGGGTAGCGCAGGGCCCACATCTCGGTGGCCGTGCTCAGCAGCACGTTGAGCGCATAGAGCGGCACGGTGTCGGCGAGCCAGCGCGTGGCGTCGAGCAAGCCCGCCGTCACGTCGCCGTCGTGGGCACGGATGCGGGCGGTGATCAGGGCGAAGACCCGCTCGGAATCGGTCTGGCCGAGCACCAGGTCGTCGGTGCCGGCCTCACGCAGCCGTTCGTCGACGGTGTCGAGCCCCCGGACCACGCCGTTGTGGGCGAACAGCCGCCCGTCCTGCAGGAACGGGTGGGTGTTGCGCACATCGGGGGCGCCGGTCGTCGCGTAACGGACGTGGGCGAGGAAGGTCGTGCCGGTCATCTCGTGGGCTTCGGCGGCGAAGGCGGTATCGTCCCAGGCCGCCATCGGCTGCTTGCACAGCTGCGGGCGACCGTGCTCGTCGAAGACGCCCACGCCCGTGCCGTCGGGGTTTCTCCGGCTCTGCCGGGACAGGTTGTCCGGGGCATCCAGCAGCCAGAAAGTCGCGGTGCACACGTGCGTCCCGGCGTGCAGGCCAAAAAGTCGACACATGCTTTCGACAGTAACGAGAGCGTGTCCTCGCGCGATCAGTCGCGGGCTTCGATCACCCAGTAGCCGTGTTCGGCGTATCGCGCCCGGATGGCCTTCTTGTCGTACTTGCCGACGCTGGTCCGCGGGATCTCGTCGACGAACGTCCACCGCTCCGGCAGCCACCACCGGACGACTTTGTCGGCGAGGAACTTGCGCAGCTGCTCGGCGGTGGGCGGCTCGCCCTGTTTGGCCACGACCACCGCCAGCGGCCGTTCCTGCCACCTCTCGTCGGGAACTCCGACGACTGCGGCCTCGAGCACGTGCGGATGCCCGATCAGGCAGTTCTCCAACTCCACCGAGGAGATCCACTCACCGCCGGATTTGATGACGTCCTTGGCCCGGTCGGTCAGGGTGACGAAGCTGCGCTCGTCGATGCGGCCGACGTCGCCGGTGCGCAGCCAGCCCGAGTCGAACTTGGATTCGTCGCGCCCCTGGTAGTAGGAGCCGGCGATCCACGGTCCGCGAACCTCGACCTCGCCCACGGCGTTGCCGTCGTTGGGCAGCGGCCGGCCCTCGTCGTCGACGATGCGCATCTCCACCCCACACACCGGCTGCCCCTGGGTCGCGCGGTACGCCCACCGCTGCTCCTGCGGGGTCCCCGGCGGCGGCCAGGCCATGGTGGCCATCGGGGACGTTTCCGTCATCCCCCACAACTGCCGGATCTGGACGCCGTGCTTCTCCTCGAAGGTGCGCATCAGCGACAGCGGGACGGCCGAACCGCCGCAGGCCACCACCCGCAGCGACGACAGGTCGTGGTCCGGGTTCTCTTCGAGGCGATGGGCGATGTCGTTCCAGATGGTGGGCACCGCACCCGCCACGGTGGGCCGCAGCTTCTCGATCATGTCGATCACCGACCGGGCGTCGAGATGGCGGTCGGGCAGCACGATGTCGGCACCCGCCATCAGTGCCGCGTACGGCAGGCCCCACGCGTTGGCGTGAAACATCGGCACGATGGGCAGCACCGTGTCGTCTGTCCCGATGCCGATGCCGTTGGCGGTGCACGTCGTGACGGAGTGCAGGAAGCTGGAACGGTGGCTGTAGACCACACCTTTGGGGTTACCGGTGGTGCCGCTGGTGTAGCACATCGCGGCCGCGGAACGCTCATCGATGTCCGGCCACTCGAATTCGGCAGGCTCCGCGGCGACGACGTCGTCATAGCGCACTACCGTCTTGCCCGCTTCCTCCAATGGCGCCGTGTCGCCCTCCCCGGCGGCGATCACGGTGTGCACGGTCTTCAGCTCGGGCAGCACCGGAGCCAGTTGTTCGGCCAGGGACAGGTCGACGAGCACGACGCGGTCGTCGGCCTCGGTGGCGATGTAGGCGATCTGCTCGGGAAAAAGCCGGATGTTGAGGGTGTGCAACACGGCGCCCATCGACGGCACCGCCAGGTAGGTCGCCAGGTGTTGGGCGTTGTTCCACATGAACGTGGCCACCCGCTGGTCCCCGGTGACGCCCAGGTGGCGCAGCGCGTTGGCCAGCCGGCCCGCCTGCTGACCCAGTTCCGCGTAGCTGGTGTGCCGGTAGCCGCCGCCGGTGGCCGTCGTGGCCCGGCGGGCTCCGTGGACGCCGCAGCCGTGTCGCATGATCGCGGTGATCGTCAGCGGGAAGTCCTGCATCGTGCTGTCCATCGCTGTGTCGCCTTCACGCCTTGTGTACGCCTTGTGTACGCCTTGTGTCCGCCTTGAGTACGGTGCGCCGAATGGTATCGCCGCGTGCAGCGCACCAGGAAAACGGGTTGAGGAAAACGGTCTGGCGGAACAGCCGTCTTGGGCAGGGGCGCCTTATACGAGGGCGGGTGCGCCCGCGACCAGTTCGGGCACGATCCACTCGGCGGATTCGCACTCACCCCCGGCGCTGTCGTTCCTCAGGGCCACGATCGACGCGACCGACGCCACGGTGACCGCGCCGGAGTACTCGGCGATGTAGAGGCAGGTGGCGTCCGCGCTTTCCACCACGCAGGACGGCGTGTCGGACACCCCGAAGGTGCCGATGGTGCCGACGACGTCGTGCGTCAGCGTGCACAGCACCGTGATGCTGTCGTCGCTGACCAGGTATGCGCGATCACCGTCACCGCTGAGCGTCAGACCGGTCACGAAGCCGGTGATCTCACCGAGTTTGCGCGTGCCGGTGATCCTGCGGGTGCGGGTGTCGACGACGTCGATCACGGCACCGACCTCCGGAGCGCTGCTCAGTACGTAGGCCCGCGCGCCGTTGGGGCTGAGCGCAACATCGCGGATGGGCAGGCCGATGTCGACGGCGGCGAGGACGCGCGCGCCACCAAGCCCGGACCGCGCGCCCGTCTCGATCGCGACCAGTTGTGCGCCGGAGGCGACATAGAGGTGAACGCCGTCGGGGCTGACCCGCAGGCACGTCGTGGTGGGCGCCGACGCGTCACCACCGGCGACGGCGTTGGTCGCGTCGGTGAGATCGAGTGTTTCCACCGCGCCTGTCGTCGTATCCAGCAGGGCGACGTCTGCGATTCCGGCGCCGTGGCGGCCGGCATAGACATGCGACCCGTCGAGGCTCACCGCCAGGTCGCTCACGCTGTAGGCCAGCGGATGGGACGCGACGACGGCGTGGGCAGGCAGGTCGATGACTGCAATGGCGTCGTACGCCGCGGTAGCGGTGCGGACGTACGCCTGGCCGGAGTCGAGGCCGCCCACCGCGATCGCCGACGGCTCGCCCAGGCCGGCGA
>NZ_JBYCLC010000368.1:0-49835 GCF_057473685.1 Mycobacterium sp. TH-M116
GGGAACAGCACCGCGCTCGGGGCGACCGGCGGGGCCGGCGGGCCCGCCGGGCTGTTCGGCACCGGCGGCACCGGCGGCACCGGGGGCCCTGGTGGGCTCGGCGGGGCCGGCGGGGCCGGCGGACTGCTCTGGGGTGCCCCCGGGGCGAGCGGTGCGGCAGGCACTGCCGCCCCCGACTCAGTGACATTGACGTTGTCAGATGAGCGCCTGGTCACGACCCTCTCGGTCGGCAGCAACGGGCCCACCGATCAGGTGATCGTCGACACCGGGTCAACCGGCCTGGTACTGCCGCCCCAAGACGTCAACACGTCCAGCCTCACCTACACCGGGCAGACGGGCACCGCAACGTACGGCGACGGCGGGGACTATCTGACCGAAACCTACAAGATCTACGACGGGACAGTGAACTTCGGCAACGGAATTTCGACCTCGTCGAACACCCCGATCGCCGTCGTGCAGACGATGACCGAAGGCGGTCGCCCCGATCCGGCCTCGCAGGCGCCCGCGGTCTTGGGGATCGGGGTCGACGACGGCGGGCCGATGGTGGGTGCCAGCCCGGTGCAGTATCTGTCCGGCAGCCTCGGCCAGGGCGTGCTGCTCGACGAACCCGCCGGGACGATGACATTCGGGGCCGTCGCGCCGTCGTCGTCGACCCCGTACACGACGGGCGCACCGGCCGGCACCCTGGAAATCAGCATCGACGGCGGGACCCCGGTGCCGACGCAGGATGCGTTCATCGATTCCGGCGGGTTGTACGGCGACATGCCGACCAACCTCAACGCCCCCAGCAGCGGCGGCTACGTGGATGCCGGAACGACCATCACCGTCGAGAACAGCAGCGGCACGGTGCTGTACACGGCGACCGTGGGCTCGGACCAGATGTCGGTCGTGTCGAGTGCGGCGGGCGGCGACTTCAACAGCGGAATCGCCCCGTTCCTGGAAGGCCCCGTCTACCTCTCCTACAGCCCTGCCGGAACCGGGACGATGTACTTCGGCACCTGACCGTCGTGCTGGCCGGGCTGCCCACTTTCCGGTGCGGATGGGAAGCTCATGTGGTGGACCAGACCCCGGTGTTCGAATTCGCCGACGTCGTCGTGGAACGGGCCGGGGTGCGGGCCCTGGACGGGTTCACCGCCGCCGTCCCCGGACGGGGGGTGACGGCGATATTCGGGCCGTCCGGTTCGGGCAAGTCGACCGTGCTGCGCCTGTGCAACCGGCTGGAGCTGCCGACCAGCGGCCGAGTGTCGTTCTGCGACAACGACATCTCCGAGATCGACCCGTTGGCACTGCGACGACGGGTGGGCATGTGCTTCCAGCGCCCGACGCCGTTCCCCGGCACCGTGGCCGACAACCTGCGCATCGCCGACCCGGACGCCTCCGACGCGCGGATGCGCGAGACGCTGGAGCGCGTCGCGTTGACCGAGCCGGGGACCGGGTCGGGGAGCCGCTCATGGCTTGGCCGTGACGCGACCGCGCTGTCGGGCGGGGAGGCGCAGCGCATGTGCCTGGCCCGCACCCTGATGGCCCGACCGCAGGTGCTGCTGCTGGACGAACCCACCTCCGCGGTGGACGCCGAGGCGGCCGGCGTGATCGAGCGCGCGGTACGCCGGCTCGCCGACGATGACGGCATCCCGGCCATCTGGGTCACCCACGACGCGGCGCAGGCCGCACGGGCCGCCGATCGGGTGCTGTGGATCGAGCGGGGCCGCTGCCTGGGCTTCGGGCCCGTCGCCCCGGGGAACGGGTCACGATGAGCGGGCAGGTCGGTTGGGTCGGGCTGGCGACGTCGCTGGCACTGGTCGCCGTGGCGGCGGCGGTGTCACTGTGGCAGCGGCTGGGCCTGGAGCGTCAGGTGCTGTGGGCGGCGGCCCGCGCCCTGGTCCAGTTGCTGCTGGTGGGCGGCGCCCTGACGTTGCTGTTCGAGCCGGGTCGTTCGCTGTGGTGGTCGTGGGCCTGGATCGCGGGCATGGTCGGCTATGCCGGCGACGTCGCCCGTCGGCGGGCACCGGAGGTGCCCCGGTTGGCGCCGCTGGCGATCGTCGCGTTCACCGCGGCGGCGGCGATCACGCTGGGGGTGATCTTCGGGATGCGGGTGTTCCCCCTGCAGGCACGGACCGTGGTCCCGATCGCCGGGATGATGATCGGCAACTCGATGACGGCCATGGTGCTGGTGGCCCGGCGCCTGGTCGACGAGTTGCGTGACAAGCGCGACGAGGTGGAGGCCAGGCTGGCCCTGGGGCAGCCGTCCCGGCAGGCCGCCACGCCGTACCTGCGCGTCGCGTTGCGCTCGGCGATCAGCCCGCAGATCGAAACCACGAAGGCCACCGGCCTGGTGTTCCTGCCGGGCGCCATGACCGGGCTGATCCTGGCCGGTGTGCCCCCGGTTCAGGCCGTGCTCGTGCAGGCGGTGGTGATGTTCCTCATCCTGGGATCGGTCGCGGCGACCACCGTCGTGGTCGCCCTGGGCCTGGTGCGTCTGGTGTTCACCCGCGATCACCGGCTGCTGCCGCTGGGCCGCCGCTCCGGCGCCGCTGCCCCCGCCGGCGGCCGGACCCGGTAACGGGCCACCGACCGCCCGCCCGCCCGCCTTGCCTTGCCTTGCCTTGCCTTGCCAAGGCCCGGCACCGGTTACTAGGATATGCAAGTATCCGCTCGAGCGACGCCACTCACACCCAAAGGCACCCATGACCACACAGATCCCCCACTTCATCGACGGGAAGCGCACCACCGGGCAGTCCACCCGCACCGCCGATGTCTTCAACCCCAGCACCGGTCAGGTGCAGGCCCGGGTCGCGATGGCGGGCAAGACCGACGTCGACGCCGCCGTGGCGTCGGCCGTCGAAGCCCAAAAAGTCTGGGCGGCATGGAATCCGCAGCGCCGCGCCCGCGTGATGATGAAGTTCGTCGAGCTGGTCAACGACCACATGGACGAGCTCGCCGAGCTGCTGTCCCTCGAACACGGCAAGACCCTGCCCGACGCGCGCGGCGACATCCAGCGCGGCATCGAGGTGATCGAGTTCGCGATCGGGATACCCCATCTGCTCAAGGGCGAGTACAGCGAGGGCGCCGGTCCGGGCATCGACGTGTACTCGCTGCGCCAGCCGCTCGGTGTCGTCGCGGGCATCACCCCGTTCAACTTCCCGGCGATGATCCCGCTCTGGAAGGCCGGCCCGGCCCTGGCCTGCGGCAACGCCTTCGTGCTCAAGCCCAGCGAACGCGACCCGTCGGTTCCGCTGCGCCTGGCCGAGCTGTTCGGAGAAGCCGGCCTACCGCCGGGGGTGTTCCAGGTCGTGCACGGCGACAAGGAGGCCGTCGACGCCATCCTGGCGCACCCCGACATCCAGGCCGTCGGGTTCGTCGGCAGCTCCGACATCGCCCAGTACATCTACTCCACCGCCGCGGCCACCGGAAAACGCGCGCAGTGCTTCGGCGGCGCCAAGAACCACATGATCGTGATGCCCGACGCGGACCTCGACCAGGCCGTCGACGCGCTGATCGGCGCCGGCTACGGCAGCGCCGGCGAACGCTGCATGGCGATCAGCGTCGCCGTGCCAGTCGGCGAGCAGACCGCGCAACGGTTGCGCGCCCGCCTCGTCGAGCGGATCAACAACCTGCGCGTGGGCCACGGCCTGGACCCCAAGGCCGACTACGGGCCACTGGTCACCGAGGCCGCGCTGGCCCGGGTGCGCGACTACATCGCCCAGGGCGTGTCCGCCGGGGCGGAGATCGTCATCGACGGCCGCGAGCGGGCCAGCGACGACATGACGTTCGGGGACACCAGCCTCGAGGGCGGCTTCTTCATCGGCCCGACGCTGTTCGACCACGTCACCCCCGGCATGTCGATCTACACCGACGAGATCTTCGGACCCGTGCTGTGCATGGTCCGGGCCAAAAACTACGAAGAAGCGCTGGCGCTTCCGTCGGCGCACGAGTACGGCAACGGCGTGGCGATCTTCACCCGCGACGGCGACTCCGCCCGCGACTTCGTCTCCCGCGTGCAGGTGGGCATGGTGGGGGTCAACGTGCCGATCCCGGTTCCGGTGGCCTACCACACCTTCGGCGGCTGGAAGCGCTCCGGCTTCGGCGACCTCAACCAGCACGGTCCGGCGTCGATCCAGTTCTACACCAAGGTCAAGACAGTCACGTCGCGGTGGCCGTCCGGCATCAAAGACGGCGCCGAATTCGTCATCCCGACAATGGATTAGGGCTCTTGAGTCCATGGAACTCTTCGCGCTCAACGACGACGAACGGGTGATCACCGAAACGGCCGCCGCGTTCGCCGCCAAACGCCTCGCCCCGCACGCCCTGGAATGGGATGCTGCGCAGCACTTTCCGATCGACGTGCTGCGCGAGGCCGCCGATCTCGGCATGGCGGCCATCTATTGCCGCGACGACGTGGGCGGCAGCGGGCTGCACCGCCTCGACGGGGTCCGCATCTTCGAGCAGCTTGCCGTCGCGGACCCGACGACCGCCGCGTTCCTGTCCATCCACAACATGTGCGCGTGGATGATCGACTGCTACGGCACCGAAGAACAACGCAAGATCTGGGTTCCGCGGCTGGCGTCGATGGACGTCATCGCCAGCTACTGCCTCACCGAGCCGGGTGTCGGTTCCGACGCCGGCGCGCTGAGCACCCGCGCCGTCAAGCAGGGGGGCGATTACGTCCTCGACGGTGTCAAGCAGTTCATCTCCGGCGCGGGCGCCTCCGACGTCTATGTGGTGATGGCCCGCACGGGCGGCCCAGAAAATCCGGGCCCCCGCGGCATCTCGACCTTCATCGTCGAAAAGGGCTCTGCGGGGCTGAGTTTCGGCGCGCCGGAACAGAAGATGGGTTGGCACGCCCAACCCACCGCGCAGGTGATCCTCGACGGGGTGCGGGTGCCCGCCGACGCGATGCTCGGGGGCGCCGCCGGCGAGGGCGCCGGCTTCGGCATCGCGATGAACGGCCTCAACGGCGGCCGCCTCAACATCGCGGCGTGCTCGCTCGGCGGCGCGCAGGGCGCCTTCGACAAGGCTGGCTCCTATGTGCGCGAGCGCCAGGCGTTCGGCTCCGCGCTGATCGACGAACCGACCATCCGCTTCACCCTGGCCGACATGGCCACCGCGCTGCAGACGTCGCGACTGTTGCTGTGGCGGGCCGCCACCGCCCTGGACGCCGACGACGCCGACAAGGTCGAGCTGTGCGCGATGGCCAAGCGCTACGTCACCGACGCGTGCTACGACGTCGCCGACAAGGCCCTGCAGCTGCACGGCGGCTACGGCTACCTGCGCGAGTACGGCCTGGAGAAGATCGTGCGCGACCTGCGCGTGCACCGGATCCTGGAGGGGACCAACGAGATCATGCGGGTGGTCATCGGCCGGGCCGAGGCCGCACGGTTCCGGGCCACCGCGTAGAAAGGCGCCATGACCAACGTTTCCCGCGTCGCGTTCCTGGGACTGGGCCACATGGGCGGACCCATGTCGGCGAATCTCGTTGCCGCCGGCCACACCGTGCGCGGGTTCGATCCGGTGCCCGCATCGGCGACGGCCGCGGCCGGCAACGGCGTGACGGTGTTCGACAACGCCGCGCACGCCGTCGCCGGGGCCGACGTCGTCGTCACCATGCTGCCCACCGGCGAGGTGGTCAAGCGCTGCTACGCCGAGGTACTGCCGGCCGCGCGGGCCGGTGCGCTGTTCATCGACAGCTCCACGATCTCGGTCGACGACGCGCGGGAGGTCCACGCGCTGGCGGAATCGCACGGGATAGCCCAGTTGGACGCGCCGGTGTCGGGTGGGGTGAAGGGCGCCGCCGCGGGGACCCTGGCGTTCATGGTGGGCGGCGAGGCATCCGCGCTGCAGCGGGCGCGGCCGGTGCTGGAACCGATGGCGGGCAAGATCATCCACTGCGGCGGGGCCGGGGCCGGGCAGGCCGCCAAAGTCTGCAACAACATGGTGCTGGCCGTGCAGCAGATCGCCATCGGCGAGGCGTTCGTGCTGGCGGAGAGGCTCGGGTTGTCGGCGCAGTCGCTGTTCGACGTCATCACCGGCGCGACCGGCAACTGCTGGGCGGTGCACACCAATTGCCCGGTGCCGGGCCCGGTTCCCGCCTCACCGGCCAACAACGACTTCAGGCCGGGATTTGCGGCTGCGCTGATGAACAAGGACCTGCACCTCGCGATGGATGCCGTGGCCTCGACCGGCTCGTCGGCACCGCTGGGCAGTCACGCCGCCGAGATGTACGCGGAGTTCATCGCGTCCGATCCCTCGCACGCCGACAAAGACTTCAGCGCCGTCATCGAGATGCTGCGCGGTTAGAAGTCGCCGGCGTTGCGGCGCAACGTCTCGATCGCCGACACCAGGGCCTGGGATGCGGCGGCGTCCATGCCGATCTCGGCGAACACCTGCTCGTTGAGCGTCACGGTGGCGTCCTCGACCGTGGAGCGGCCCAGCTCGGTGATCTGCACCAGCGTCGTGCGCCCGTCGGTGGGATGCGGCACCCGCTTGACCAGCCCGTCGGCCTCCAGCCGGCGGATCGCGTGGGTCACGCTGGTGACGTGCACCTGCAGCCGGTCGGACGCCTTGGTGATCGGCAGCGCCCCGGTGCGACTGAACGCCAGCAGCCGCAGCAGTTCGTACCGCGAGAAGCTCAGATCGTAAGGGCGCAAAGCGTTCTCGACGCGGGCCAGCAGAATCTGATGAGCTCGCATCACCGAGGTCACCGCAACCATGCCCGGCGCCACGTGGCCCCATCCGGCGCGCTCCCAATTGGCCCGCGCCGCGGCGATCGGGTCCGGTTTGGGCAGTCTCGAGGCGGTCACGTCCCCTTTCTTACCGCGTCTACATCGAACGCTGCAGCAGGACCTGCCCGTTGTCGGCGGAAACCACCTGCACGGCGGCGATCTGGTCGACCGGCGTCGAGATGCTGCCGGCCGGCGTCGCGGTGTGCCCGGGCACGGCGACCCAGGTCGCCAGCCGGGTCTGGCTGCCGTCGCGGCCCACCACCACCATCGCCAGGGTGTCGTGGTGCGCGGTGAGCGGGGCCAGGCACACGCAGTCCAGGTTGATGGACGTCCCCCAGTTCCGGTCGCTGACCTGCACCGTGGAGGCCAGCAGGGTGGTGCCGACCTGTGCCATCTGCTGCGCCGACGCACTCACCTGCGGCTCAGGGGCCGACGGATGACCATGTACGCCGACGAACACGCCGACCCCCAGTACCGCGGCCGCGGCCGACGCGGCCACCCATGTGGCCAGGCGCGCGCGGCGGCGCCGGAAGCGCACCGCCGCCAGCAGCGACGGCAACAGCGCCGGTGACATCTCCGGGGCCGTCGGGAGCGGGCCCGACTCGACGAGCCCGGCCACCTCGTCGCGGTCCAGCCGCGACAGCAGGGCCGGCACGCCGCTCAGGTCGGCGACGGCGTCCCGGCACGACCGGCAACCGGCCATGTGCGCCTCGAATTCGCGGCGTTCGGCGGCGCACAGCGAGCCCAGCACGTAGGCGGCATCCCACATCGCGTACCGGTCACACGGCGGACCGGCATCCCCTGGCTGCGGGTTCATCTCATCCATCTCCTGTTCCTCATGCGCTAGCGGGTGACCCCGAGTTCCTGCAGGGTCAGGCGCAGCGCCCGTACTGCGTAGTGCAGCCGCGACTTCACCGTTCCCTCGGCGATCTGCAGGTCCGCGGCGATCTGAGCGGTGGTCCAGCCGCGGTAGTAGGACCTGTCGATCACGGCTCGGTGTTCGGCGGACAGCTGGGCCATCGCCTCGGCGATCAACAGCCGGTCCAGCGCCGCGTTGACCTCGTCGGGGGTGGACTGCTCGGGCGCTCCGTCCTCGTCGGTGGAGCCGACGACATGGCGGGACCGGGCGCTGCGCCGGTCGTCGATGATCATGTTGCGGGCGACGGTGAACATCCACGCCCGCGAAGATCGTTCAGCATCGCCGATGATCTCCGGATGCTGCCACGCCCGCAGCAGCGTTTCCTGGACGACGTCCTCGGCGTGACTCGCGTCGCCGGTCAGCCGCAGCGCGTAACGCCACAGCACCGCCGCGTGTTCGTCGTAGATCGCCTTCATCACCGCGGCCTCGGTAGCCCCCGTGGCCGCCCCGTTGCCAGCAACCCGACCCACTCGATCACCTCCGCCTGGTAAAACGAGCCGCCGGGGCGGTTGGTTCACGCGGGCCTCAAGCCGGCCTTACCCGGGTAGCGTCAGGATGCGTGGCCCGTCTTCGGTGGCGGCGACCGTGTGCTCCCAGTGTGCTGCGCGGGAGCCGTCGGAGGTGGTGACCGTCCACTCGTCGTCGAGCACCACTGTCTTTCCCGTGCCGAGCGTCAGCATCGGTTCGATGGCCAGCACCGAACCGGGCGCCAGCAACGGGCCCCGCCCCGGGGCGCCCTCGTTGGGCAGGAAGGGGTCCATGTGCATCTGCCGGCCGATGCCGTGGCCACCGTAGCCCTCCACGATCCCGAACCGGCGCCCGTGGCGACGCTCGGCCGCGCGGGTCCCCGTCTCGATCGCGTGCGCGACGTCGGTCAGCCGGTTGCCGACGACCATCGCCGCGATCCCGGCCTCCAGCGACTCTCGGGTCGCCGCCGAGAGCGCCTCGTCGGCGGGCCGCAGCGTGCCCACGCCGAAAGTGATCGCGGCGTCTCCGTGCCAACCGGCCAGCACCGCCCCGCAGTCGATGGACACCAGGTCACCGGGGGCCAGGATTTCGGCGGCCGACGGGATGCCGTGGACGACCCGGTCGTTGACCGATGCGCAGATCGACGCCGGGTAGCCGTGATATCCCAGGAAAGACGGCGTCGCCCCGGCGCCGCGGATCACCGCAATGGCGATCTCGTCGAGGCTCAACGTCGACACCCCGGGAATCGCCGCCGCACGGACGGCGTGCAGGGCGGCGGCGACGACGGCGCCGGCCGCCGCCATCGCGTCCAGTTCGGCGGCGCTGCGCTGCGGCACGACCCGGCGACTGCGCAGTCGGGCCAGCGGTGTCATGGTGGTTCGCCCGAAATCGTTATCGGCCCAGGGCTCGCAGCGCGCGGGTGAACACCTCGTCCATCGAGCCGACGGCGTCGACGGTCTTCAGTTGCTCGCGGTAGTACTCCAGCAGCGGCGCCGTTTCCTCGCGGTAGACCTTCATCCGGTTGAGAATGACGTCGTCGGTGTCGTCGGCCCGCCCGCGTGCCTTGAGCCGCCCCAACAACTCGTCCTGCGACACCCGGAACTCCAGCACCGCGTCGATGTCGGTGCCGCGGCGTCGGAGCATCTCGTGCAGCGCCTCGGCCTGCTGCAGCGAGCGCGGGTATCCGTCGAGGATGAACCCGCCCGCGGCGTCCGGGTCGCAGAGCCGGTTGTCGACGAGCTGGTTGGTCAACTCGGCGGGCACCAGGTCGCCGGCGTCCAGGTAGCGCTTGGCCTCCAGGCCGAGTTCGGTGCCCTCGCCGATGTTGCGCCGAAACAACTCGCCGGTCGAGATCTGCGGGACTCCCAGCTTCGCAGCGAGCTTCTCCGCTTGCGTGCCCTTGCCCGCCCCCGGCGGCCCCAGCAAAACGAGTCTCACTTGAGGAACCCTTCGTAGTTGCGCTGCATGAGCTGACTCTCGATTTGTTTGACCGTATCCAACCCGACGCCGATCATGATCAGCACGGCCGTACCACCGAACGGCAGGTTCTGCACCGCCCCGCCGTTGCCGATCTGCAGGAACAGGTTGGGCAGCACAGCGATCGCGCCCAGGTAGATCGAGCCCGGCAGCGTGATCCTGCTCAGCACGTAGCGCAGGTAGTCGGCGGTGGGCTTGCCCGGCCGGATGCCGGGGATGAAACCGCCGAACTTCTTCATCTCGTCGGCACGCTCGTCGGGATTGAAGGTGATCGACACGTAGAAGTACGTGAAGAAGATGATCAGCCCGAAATAGATGGCGATGTAGACCGGGTCGCTCGGGTCGGACAGGTAGGTACTGACGAACTTGTCCCACCAGCTGCTGCCCAGCCCGCCGCTGCCGCTGCGGATCAGCTGGGTTACCAGGTGCGGAATGTAGATCAGCGACGACGCGAAGATGACCGGGATGACGCCGGCCTGGTTGACCTTGAGCGGCAGGTAGGTCGAGGTCCCACCGTACATGCGGCGGCCCACCATGCGCTTGGCGTACTGCACCGGGATCCGGCGTTGGCCCTGCTCGACGAACACCACGCCCACGATGATGCCCAGCGCGGCGACCAGCACGGCGGTGAAGATGACACCGCCGCGGCTGTCCAGGATGGTCTTGCCCTCGGACGGAATGCGCGCGGCGATGCCGACGAAGATCAGCAGCGACATGCCGTTGCCGATACCGCGTTCGGTGATCAGCTCGCCCATCCACATCACCAGCGCCGCCCCGCCCGTCATCACCATCACGATGACGACCAGCGTGAAGATGCTCTGGTCGGCGATGATGTCCAGCGAGCAGCCCTGCAGCAGCCCCCCGTTGGCCGCCAGCGCCACGATGCTGGTGGCCTGCAGGACGGCCAGCGCGACAGCCAGGTAGCGGGTGTACTGGGTCATCTTGGCCTGGCCGGACTGGCCTTCTTTGCGCAACTCCTCGAAACGCGGGATGACGACGGTGAGCAACTGCACGATGATGCTGGCCGTGATGTAGGGCATCACACCCACCGCGAACACCGTGAGCTTGAGCAGCGCCCCGCCGGAGAAAAGATTGATCAGCGAGTAGATCTGCCCGGCCTCGCCGCCGGTGGCCTCTTTGATGCACTGCTGCACGTTGGGGTAGTTGACGCCGGGAGACGGCAGGGCGGCGCCGAGGCGGTAGAGCAGCAGAATGCCCAGGGTGAAGAGGATCTTCCGTCTCAGGTCGACTGTTCGCAGCGACGAGATGAAAGCCGAGAGCACTCTGTCCTCCTGCGCAGTCGAGGGCCATCCTGGTCACGCGCCCAACACCCGCAAGCCTGGACGTACGGCCGACTCGATCTACAGCGCGTCAAATCGTGTACGAGACTAACAGCCGATCTGTGCAGTTTCGTCAGCGGGCCGTCTCGCCTGCGGCGTACTGCAAAGTCCCGGAAATTCGTTATGTCTGCTAAACATAGGTACTGGAGGCCCCGGGACGTCCCCGGGGGGGCATGAACACCGGGGAGATGAACCACCATGACGCGCAGTGATCACGACAGTTGGGACCTGGCCTCCAGTGTCGGCGCCACGGCCACCATGGTCGCCGCGGCCCGCGCCCTGGCCAGCCAGGGGTCCGACCCGATCATCGACGACCCGTTCGCGGCGCCGTTGGTGCGGGCTGTCGGGCTCGACTTCTTCCGCCGACTGGTCGACGGCGAGGTGGTCCCCGAGGCGCGCGCGGACGGCGAGCGGGACGTGCAGCTGGAAACCGACTCGATCGCGGTGCGCACCCGCTTCTTCGACGACTTCTTCCTCAACGCGGCGCGCGACGGCATCCGACAAGCGGTGATCCTGGCCGCCGGGCTCGACGCGCGCGCCTACCGGCTCAGTTGGCCGCCCTGCAGTGTGGTGTACGAGGTCGATCAACCCAAGGTCGTCGACTTCAAGAGCACCGCGATGGCGAACTTGGGCGCCACCCCGACCGCGGAACGGCGGACCGTAGCCGTCGACCTGCGGGAAGACTGGCCGGAAGCATTGCGGCGCAGCGGATTTGACACCAACCAACCAACATCCTGGAGCGCCGAGGGTCTGCTGATGTACCTTCCGCCGCAAGCCCAGGACCGGCTGTTCGACAACATCACCGGGCTCAGCGCCCCCGGAAGCAAGCTGGCCACCGAATTCCACGGGGATGCGGGCCGCACCATGAGCGAACGAGCGAAGCAGTTCAACGACCGGTGGGCCAAAGCGGGCTGCGACATCGACTTGTCGGGACTGTTTTTCGACGGCGAGCGCAGCGACGTCGTCGACTACCTGACCGGTGCGGGCTGGCAGGTCAGCACCCGGCCCCGGCGTGAACTCTTCGCCGACTACGGCCTGGTCTACCCGGACGACGAGGAATCCCAGCTCCGCAACATCGTCGCCGTCACCGCAACGCTGCGCTGAACCCGACGGCCGTCCGGCGGCATCGGGTTGCACAGGTCGGGGGGTGTTGATCAGTGAGTTGTGCTGCCGTGTTCGCGCGGGCCAGTTCCCCAGGGGCCGGCGAACGTGAGCCGAGTCGGGTGGTGGCTGATGGCCACAGCGGCGACGACGATGCGCAGGTGCGCTTCGATGGATTGGCGGAGGCGGTGTCAGTCACCTCCATCGGGGCGGTAATCGGCCGCGGGGATGACGCCGGAAGGGCGCGCCGTCTTTCGTGAAGAGCGATGGGGATTGACGGCGCACTCTTGTCGGCTATGGCTCGAACCCTGCGGTGTTTGCTTACCCGGGGCGCTTGAATACGTCGCGCTCGAGCCGCGCCAGACGTTCGGCGACGGTTCCTGATTCTGCCGGCACCGACGTTTCCCGTCCATTTCGAGCTCGAGATCACCACGACCGACCGGGCGGAGGCGACAGCGGCGTCTGGTACCAACCCCCGACGAACTTACGGGGAAGGCCGCTTAGTGTATGAGACGGTTTCAGCCAAAAGGAGGCACCGTTGAGCGAGCACGAAGTAAAAATGGTCATCTTGTCCACCGACGATCTCGACGAGTCGATCCGGTTCTACAGCGAGACGCTGGGCATGCCGCTGAAGTTTCGCGACGGAACCCATTTTGCGGCCCTCGACGGCGGGCCGGTAACCCTCGCGCTGGCCACCGCGGTGGACCACCCCATCCACGGACAGGTCGTCGTCGGCATCAAGACCGCCGATGTCGACGCCGCGGCAAAGGCGGTGGAGGACAGTGGCGGCGGCATCGTGAAAGGCCCGTACGACGACGCACACGAACGCCGTGCCGTGGTCTATGACAACAAGGGCAACGGCCTCGTCTTCTACAAGCCGCTGGCCAGGTGAAAGAAGCTGTGCCGCAATGTGATTACGCCTACGTCCCGTGAACCGGCGGCGCGCCGGATGGTGGTGGCTGTGGCGCGCCGGCCCTACGGCAGCACCGTGTGCATCAGCATCACGTCGTAGGCCGACCACAGCGACAGGTTGAAGTACAGGTCCTTGCCCGACGACCAGGGGTGGATCATCGGCGCGTAGATGCCGCCGGGCATCTGGAACGACGACACGAGCGGCTGCTCGGGGCTCCACGGCCCCTGGGGCGCCGGCGCCGTCCTTGCCACGACGTCGTTGCTGGCGCCGTTGGTGTAGAGCACCAGATACTGCCTGAGGTAGTCGTTGTACTGCGCTGACATCTCCCCGACAGGACCCGGGATGACCGGAGTCGCGGCCCCCGGATTGGCCGGAACCCAGGCGTTCGAGTCGCCGTTCCAGTACTGATATTTGCTCAGGTCCGGCAGGACACCCGGCTGAACCCGGGCCAGATAAGCGTTACCACCTCGCCCGGACGGGGTCCCGAACGAGTACAGGTAACCGTCGTTGCCCTTCATGAACGCCCCCATCTGGAAATTCTCGTTTCCCGGGACAAAATTGACGCCCGGGATCGCATCCGGTGAGGCCGTGCGGATGGTTCCGGGGTAGACCCCCCAAGTTTGGCCGTTGTCAAGCGATCTCGCGATCGCCGAATAGTTGGTCGACCACTCGCCGTCACGGCCCCATCGCCGGATGGACATGTAGCTCATGAACTGGGTCCGGCCGATGGAAATGGCCGCGGTGGGAATGATCCCCGTCTCGTGCGGGGCCTTGTGGATACTGTTGACGACCTGCTTGGAAAGGCCCGAGGTCCACACCGGGGAACCGGAGTACCTGTTGTTGGGCACGCCGTCGGCGACGTGGATTCCTTGGGACAAATCGTGATCCGAACTGCGGAACAGCGTGTTGTAACGCCATTGCTGGCCGTGCACGCTGCAGTAGCCGAATGTGTCACCGAACGCCATGAGGACCTGGTGATTGGCGGGATCCCCGTTGTCCCAGACGATCCCGAGGTCGGTTCCTGAGATGCCGAACCGTTGGAGGGTGTTGTTGGGACTGTTGACTCCGGTCACGAAGTCGACCAGAGATGTCGGGGACCCCGCAATCGAGGGCACTTCAGCCTCCGGTAGCGGCGCCGGCGGCTTCGCCGGTGCGGCGTTCGGCGCCAGCTGCTTGGCGTTCGGCGGCTGCGGAGCAGGGGGGTTGGGTCCGGGCGGAGCGACCCCCGCCTGCGGCTGCAGGGGGGCGACGTATTGCGTGTTCGGAGCAACGGGCTTGAGCATCGACGCGATCAGCGGACCCAGCTTCGGCAGCGGCGCGTTGTCGTTGGTGTGCGCGGGCCGGCGACCCGTGGGTGGTTGCACGACGGGCCCAGGCGCCGGCATCGCCGGCTGCATGTGGGGCGGCGGAATATTCGCTTCCGGCGCATTGCAAGGCGTGGCGGTCGCCGACGGTGCGGTCCCTATCGCGACGGTGAGTCCGATAGCAGCCGCCGACGCCATCGAAAGCGCCATGCTTCGAAGAATCGCCGACATCGAAGACCTTTCCGCGAGCAGAACCTCGCATTGACGCCGCAGTTGGCAAATGTGACGATAGTGATCTGCGGGACGGTTGTGACCAGTGATTTGCTGATAGGTACGCATCCGTGACCGTGTCGAAACTCGGCGGTACGCGGCCCCTTGTCCGCACGAAGGCGAACTCATCGAGGCGCGCCACCACGGCCCGAGCCGAACCCTGCCATGGTGCACACTGGTGGCTGGGTTTGCACGCTCCGACGCGCGGCCGTGTTGCCCGGCAGATCGGAGAAGACGTGGACGACCAGAAGCCCCACCGCGCAACGCACTGGCCCGCGCAATTGGCACCCATTGGTGCCGTCCGTTTCGCCCGCCGCTCGCCGAATTTCCTTGAAACGATGCGGTTCTACCGCGATTTGGTTGGCCTGCCGCTCTTTGAGACGTTCGACGCCGGCTACGGCAGCAATGGTGCGATCTTCGGGCTGCCGAGCTGGAACCTGACGCTCGAAATCGTCGAGTCGGTCGAGCCGGTCGCGGTGGCCGACCACGAACAGCTCTGCCTGTATTTTCCCGACCCGCAGGCAATGCAGGCGGCAACTGCGCGACTGCGTGCCGCGGCGGCCGAACCAGTGGCACAGCAACCGTACTGGGAGGCGCACGGGGCGGTCACCTATCAGGACCCCGACGGCCGCGAAGTCGTGTTCGCGCCGTTCGTTTTCGGCGTCAACGAGCCCGCCGGCAGCGCCGACTGGGGCCACCCCGAGTTTCCCTCGTCCTGAAACTCACCGCGCGGGCCCGCCGGACACCGTCGCCGCGATCACGGCCGCCATCGAGCACGCCGCCGCGCACAGCGCGGCCACCGAGCCGACGTAGAGTCCGTATTCGGCCGATACCGGCGGATTGACGTTGAGCTTGTAGTACCACGCCATCAGAGCCAGGATGAGCAGCGAAATGATCAGCGCGGCAATGGAGGCGAATTTCGCCGATAGTCCGCGGCCCACCATCGCCCCAGCCACCAGCAGCGCCGAAGACAGCAACACGATGAGCTGCCCGGCACTGAACCCGGGGGGAAGCCGCAGGCTGCCATGCGTGCCCCCGATGGCGTTGGCCCAGCCTCCGCCGTTGACCGCCGTCGTGAGCCACGGCATCCATGCGCTGGCCGAGATGATCAGCGCGCAGCACACCACCAGCCAACCAGGGCCGAGCCGCCGTGTCACGAGACCCTACATTAGTAGGGGATTCGGACAGCGTTCCAGCTCGCCACACGGCGTCGCGCCGCGGTCAGCGCCGGGTGCGGCCGTCTCCGTGGAAGTCCGGCTGTGTCGAGGGGCCGGTTCCGGTGAAGACCGAAAGGAAGTTCTGCAGCGATTCGTTGATGTCGCTTCGCAACGCCGCGGCGACGATCATGCCGATCGGCCCGAACAGGGCTGGGCCACCGAGGTGGACGTCGAAGCTGACGACGGCCCCCTCTTCCTTGGGCGCCACCTTGGCCATCAGCTTGACCTTGACGCCGCCGACACCGTCGCCGTTGAGGGTCATGCCCTCGGGCGGCTTGTAGCGCACGACCGTCCAGGTGACCCGGTTGTACATCCCCTTGACCTCGACGATCGATTCGACGACGGTACCCTTGACGATCTCGTCGGGTAGTTTGCTGCGCCACACCCGGTGGATGGTCAGCCAGTCCTTGTACCGGGACAGGTCGGAGGCATGCCGCCAGGCCGTCTCCGCGGGCAGGGGTACGTCGATGGATCCCGAGAGTTTCGCCATGGGTCAGCCCTGCTGATCGTCAGCAGCCGCGGAACCGGCCACCTTCTTGACCTCTTCGGCCACCACGTGGATGGTGGCGGAGTACTTGCCCTGCGTCTTGTCGTCGACGAACGCGCCGGCGTTGTCGATGGCCGTCTCCACCTTGTCGGCGTTCTGCGACAACAGGTCCTTCGCCTTGTCCAGGAATCCCATGCACCTGTCCTTTCCCCGGCAAACCCTACTCAACCGCTGAAAACCCTACTGGCCCGTTCCCCCGCCCTCACGCCAGAGCCGCGGCTGCTCGCCGAGCATCCTGGCCCGGATCCACCACGCTGCCTCGATCGCCGCGGCGCCCAGCACGCCGATCCCGAGCGCGACCATGGTGACCGTCACATTGGAGGGATCCAGCAGGAACTTCTGCCGGGCCAGCGGGACACTGAAGAGCACCACGTAAGCCAGCCCCGAGCCGACGACGAGGCCGACGCGCCACCACTGGTACGGTCGTGCCACTACGGCCAGCACCCACAGCGCGCTGACCAGTAGCGTGATCAGCGCCGCGGTCGACGCCTGATCCTGTTGCCGGAACGTGGCGTGGCGACCCTGGTAGGACGCCAGGTAGGAGACGAACGTCGCAACGCCCACAATCAGTCCGGACGGCAGCGCCGACGTCAGCACCCGCCGCACGAAACCGCGTTGGGCGCGTTCGTTGTTGGGCGCCAGCGACAGGATGAACGAGGGGATCCCGATCGTGAACCAGGCCGCGATGGTGACGTGAATCGGCTGGAACGGATACAGCAGCGGGTCGGCGTTCAGCGGTTTCGCGAACACACATTCGATAGCGACCAGCAACGCCAGCAGCACCGAGTAGACCGTCTTGGTCAGGAACAGGTTGGCAACCCGCTCGATGTTGCCGATCACCCGCCTGCCCTCGCCGACGACATCCGGGAGCGTAGCAAAACTGTTGTCCAGCAGAACTATCTGCGCAACGGCACGCGACGCCGGGCTGCCCGAGCCCATCGCCACACCGATGTCCGCGTCCTTGAGGGCCAGCACGTCGTTGACGCCGTCACCGGTCATCGCCACGGTGTGGCCACGCGATTGCAGCGCATGCACGACGGCGCGCTTCTGGTCGGGACGCACCCGGCCGAAGGTGGTGTGGGATTCCAGGGCGTCAGCCAGGGCCGCGTCGTCGGCCGGCAGCCGGCGCCCATCCATCGTCTCTCCGTGCAGCCCGAGCTCGCCGGCCACCGCAGCCACCGACACCGCGTTGTCCCCGGACAGCACCTTGACGGAAACCCCTTGGGCGGCAAAGTACTCCAGGGTCTTGCGGGCGTCCGGTCGCACCTTCTGCTCGAGCACCACCAAGGCCACCGGGCGGACGCGGCCCGGTGCGTCCGGGCGGTCCACGGGCTCCTCGGCGGCACCCAACAGCAGCACCCGCAGCCCCCGCGAGCCGATCCGCTCGGCCCGCTGCGCAGCCACCGACGCGGGGTCGAGCAGCACGTCGGGCGCCCCGATCACCCAGCTGCCGTGGTCGCGGAAGGACACGCCGCTCCACTTGGTCGCCGACTTGAACGGCGCACTCGCCGTGGCGACCCAGTCCGGTGGGCGGCCATAGGTTGCTGCGATCGCCTGCATGCTGGCGTTGGGTCGCGCGTCGGCGGCGGCCAGCGCGGCCAGGATCTCGGCGAACGTTTCGCGGGGCGCAGCGAGTTCCTCGACGTCGCGAACCCGCATCCCGCTCTCGGTCAGCGTGCCCGTCTTGTCGGCGCAGACCACGTCGACGCGGGCCAGTCCCTCGATCGCCGGCAATTCCTGTACCAGGCAACGGCGTTGCCCGAGCCTGACGACGCCGGCGGCGAATGCGATCGAGGTCATCAGCACCAGCCCTTCGGGCACCATCGGCACCAGCGCACCGACCGTGCGCAACACCGACCGGCGCCAGCCGGCGTGGGTGGTGAACAACTGGGTGTAGATCGTCAGCAGGCCGGCCGGCACCAACAGGTAGGTGATGAACTGCAGGATCCGGTTGATGCCGTTGCGCAGCTCGGAATTCACCAGGCTGAACTTGCTGGACTCCGCGGCGAGTCTGGCGGCATAGGACCCCGGTCCGACGTTGGTCGCCCGGTAGGCTCCGGCACCGGCGACGACGAAGCTGCCCGACATCACCGCGTCGCCGACGTCCTTGGGGATCGGGTCGGCCTCCCCGGTGAGCAGCGATTCGTCGGTCTCCAGGTTGTTCTCCTCGACGATCACTCCGTCGACGACGACCTGTTCACCGGGGCCGAGCTCGATGACGTCGTCCCGCACCACCTGCTCGGGCGGCAGGGCGCGCGTTCCGGATGCCCTGCGCACCAGAGGTTTCGCCTGCCCGAGGATCGCCAGCCGGTCCAGCGTCTGCTTGGCGCGGATTTCCTGGACCATGCCGATGACGCTGTTGGCGACGATCAGCAGACCGAAGAGCCCGTTGATCACCGGGCCAGTCACCAGCACGATCAGCAGCAGCACCCCCAGGATCGCGTTGATCCGGGTGAAGACGTTGGCGCGGACGATCGCGGCGATGCTGCGGGTGGCGCGGTGCGGCGTCGCGTTGCTGTGGCCGTCGGCGACCCGCTGAGCCACCTCGGCGTCGGTCAGGCCGACGGCGCCGGCCGGCGTCATCGGGTGAAGGTCCCCAGCTTGTCGGTGTCGAAGTACTCCACGTTCAGCGTGGCGGCGGGGGATCCGGAGAATACCGCCTTGGAAATCGTTCCGGGCGGAGCGTTTTCGTCGGTGATCGCAAGGGTGAAGGTGTCGCCGTCCCAGTGCGTCAGGGGAAATGTCCGGTTCTTGGGCCCCATCGCCAGCTGCAGCGCGCCGTCGTGTTCGGTCACGATCGCGCGACCCCAGTAGTCGCTGGTGTAGACGCCGAGGTACTCACCGAGCGGCCGGGCCGGCGCGGGATCGGCCGGGGGCTGCTTGCCGACCAGCGAGCCCTCGGGATTGTTCAGCCAGCCCGTCGCCTTCTGGTACAGGCCGGCCCAGTCCTCGCGGATCTGGCCGTACTGCACCAGATCCAGGAATTCGGCGGTCAGTGTCTCCGGCACGCCGATGGGCGCGGCGTTGGTCAGCGCGACGATGGCCAGGTCCTCGGACGGCAAGACGACGAAGTTGGTGGCGGCGCCCACCGTGAAGGCACCGGAATGGCTCAGCTCGGTGCGCCCCGATGAGCTCACCGTGACGTTGAACCCGTGGCCGTAGAAACCTGCGCGCGCCTTGGGGTTTGTGGCCGGGATCGAGACGACCTGGGGGGTGATGGCGGGCAGCAGGGCTTCGGGCGAGGTGATCCGCTGACCGGCGTAGGTGCCGTTGGCCAACAGCATGGTCAGCCAGCGCGCCATGTCGTGGACCGAGGAGCTCACGCCGCCGGCGGCCGATTGGGGGTCGGGATCGCGCTGAAAGCGCGGCTCCCAGGTGTCCCCGACCTTGACGTGACCGACCGCGTGGTCGGGTCGGGCCAGGAAGTCGGCGTAACGCGAACTCGTCGACTCCATGCCCAGCGGCTGGTAGAGCACTTCGGCGGAGAGCTCCTCCCACGGTTTGCCCGCCGCCGCGGCCACCGCCTCGGCCGCGGCGCTCACGCCGAAGTTGGTGTAGGCGTAGCTGTTCCGAAACGGCCCCAGCGGCAGGTACTTCAGCCGCGCCAGCGTCTGGCGGCGGTCATAGCCCAGGTCCTCGAGCTGGTCGCCGGCGTGGTCGGGCAGCCCGGAGCGGTGCGAGTAGAAGTCGGCGACGGTCACGTGGCCGGTGACGTACGGGTCGGACAGCGAGAACCACGGCAGCACCGACGCCACCGGCGTGTCCCAGGCGATCACCTTGTCGGTCACCGCGTGTGCCACCACAGTGGCACCCACCGACTTGGACACCGATGCCAGCTGGAAGACGGTGTCGGCGTCGACCCTGTTGTCCGGATCGTCGCCCCTGCTTGCGTCGCGGACACCGAAACCCTTGGCGTAGAGGGTTTTCCCACCGTGGACGATGGCGACTGCCATGCCCGGGATGCCGCTCGTCTTCATCAGGTCGGCGACCAGGCCGTCGACCTTGGCCACGGCGTCGCCGATGCGGCCGGGCGGGATGACGACGCCCGACGCCTCGTCGGGCGGGACCTTCGACACCGGCGACGACGGGGCCGTCAGGTGCTGCGCGGAATCGCATCCGGTGAGAGCGAGGAACACCATCACGACAGCGGCCGTTGCCGTGCGTTTCGTCATGGGCGAACTCTAACCCGGTGGTGGTGACGCCGCCGTCGTCGCGCACCTCGGCCAGGCGATGCGTCGCTCGACGACCCGGTCGCGCAACCACCTAGAGTGCGGGCGCATGGACATCGTGTTCGTCGACGCCGCCGCCTGGGCCTACGATCCGGACACTCCGTTCCAGCGACCGCTGGGCGGGTCGCAGTCCGCGGCCTGCTACCTGACACCCGAGCTGGTCAAGATGGGGCACCGGGTAACCCTGGCCAGCCGCGACGCCGCGGTCACGGTGGTGCGTGGAGTCCACTGCCAGCCGGTCCCCGGCATCGAGCAGGGCATGCTGCACGACGCCGACTGCGTCGTGCACCTCGGTGGCGTGCACCCCGGGCTCGCCGAATTCCAGGCGCTGTGCCGACCCGGCGCCCGCCACATCCTGTGGACCGGCCTGGCCCACGACCAGCCCTTCGTCGCGCCCCTGGCCTCGCCCGCGATCCGGGCGCTGTTCAGCGGCTTCGCGATGGTCAGCGAGTGGCAGGCCGACTGTTTCCACCAGGCGTTCGGGCTCGATCCCGCCCGAATCGGCATCCTGCGCAACGCCGTCGGCCCGGCCTTCGCCGAGTTGTTCGCCGAGGCTCCGATCTTGCCGGCCAAATCGGGCCCGCCGACCCTGTGCTACACCAGCGCGCCCTACCGGGGCCTGGATCGGCTGTTGGCCGCCTTCACTCTCATCCGGGCCGCGGTGCCGGACGCCCACCTCGACATCTACAGCAGCATGGCCGTCTACAACGCCCTGCTGGACCCGTTCCGGCCGCTCTACGAAGCGGCACGCAGCGCGCCCGGCGTCACCTACCACGGTGCGGTCGCCCAGCCGGCACTGGCCCGCGCGCTGCAGGGCGCCACCATGCTCGCCTACCCCAACACCTTCGCCGAGACGTCCTGCATCGCCGTGATGGAGGCGATGGCGGCCGGCTGCACCATTGTCACCAGCGATCTCGGCGCGTTACCCGAGACAGGCGCCGGTTTCGTCGAGCTGATGCGCCCGCCGGCCGATCCACACGCACATGCCGAGGCGTTCGCCGACCGTGTCATCGAATCACTGGCCGCACGCGAGTCCGATCCTGCCGGCACCGAAGCGCACCTGCGGGCGCAGGTCGACCACACCGTCGCCGAGAACAACTGGGCGCGGCGGGCCGAGCAGTGGCACACCTGGCTCACCCTGCTGGTCTGACATCCACGCTCAGAGCCGCCACCACGGGTCGGTGCTCATCCGCGCGGACGGCTCGATGCGTTGCCCGGGCAGCGGGACCGCCGCCTCGACGCCGGCGGCTTCGGTGGCCTCGAGAAGACGTTCGACGGGCTCCGCCCAGGGATGCGGAGCGAGGCGGAACGTACCCCAGTGAATGGGCACCAGCAGGCCCGACCCGGCGCTCGTCAGGTCGAGGTGAGCCCGCACCGCCTCCTCGGGGTTCATGTGGATGTCCGGCCATGCCGGGTTGTAGGCGCCGATGGGCAGCAGGGTCAGGTCGAAAGGCCCATGGTCGGCACCGATCCGGGCGAAGCTCTCGGTGTAGCCGGTGTCGCCGCCGAAATAGGCGCGATGACGCGGCCCGACCATCGCCCACGACGCCCACAGCGTGGTGTTGCGATCCAGGAAGCGCCCCGAGAAGTGCCGCGCCGGAGCACAGACCACCGTGAGTTCGTCAACCCGTGCGCTCTGGTTCCAGTCGAGTTCGACGACGCGGTGCTCGGGAATACCCCACGCGCGCAGATGTGCGCCCACCCCGAGGGGAACGAAGAACGGCGCCCGTTGAGTACGCGCGAGCCTCATGACGGTGTCGATGTCGAGGTGGTCGTAGTGGTCGTGGCTGATGACCACCGCGTCGAGGGCGGGCAGCGCCTCCAGCTGCACCGGTGGCGGATGCAGCCGCTCCGGGCCGACCACGTCCGACGGCGAGCATCGCCGGCTCCACACCGGATCGGTCAGCACCCGGTAGCCGTCGATCTCCACCAGCGCCGTGGAATGACCCAACCAGCTCACGGCCAGGCCGGAGTCATTACCGAAGATTCCGGGCGAACTCAACGGGATCGCGGCCTGCGGGCGGCTTTTGGCGCGTCCGGCCACCAAATCCCACGCGATCAGCCTCAGCTGCTCGCGGTCCATGGTGAACATCGACACCGGGTCGAGGTTGACGAAGACGCCGTCGCGACAGTGCGGCGAGCGCTCGGTCACCGCCCGGATCGCCGTGGGGTCGGCACCCAGCGCGATCGGTGCACCGTGCAGGGCACGGACCACCCAGCCGCCGGCGGCCAGCGAGGCCGTGCCGGCGGCGAGTCGCAGCGCCGCGCGCACCATGTCCGTCAGGCGCCCGTGAAGTTGGGCGGCCGCTTCTCGATGCGGGCGACCTGGGCCTCGATGACGTCCTGGCTCGCCCACGCCTTGTCGAAGAGTTCCTTGTGCACGGGCAGCTGGTCGTCCATGGCGCCGTCGTCGTTGAGCACCCGCTTGGCGTGCTGGATGGCCAGCGGCGCCAAACCGGCGATCTCGGCGGCCCACGCCTGGGCGTCGGCGAGCGTCCCGATGCGGTTGGCCATCCCGGTCTGCAGCGCAGTCTCGGCGGTCAGCTTCTCGGCGGTCAGCAGCATCGCGCCGGCCCGCCCGTGACCGACCAGCGAGGCCAGTCGGCGGATGCTCCAATTGTCCAGGGCCAGGCCATACTTGGAAGTCGGGAACTGGAAGAACGCCTCGGGTGCGACGACCCTCAGGTCGCAGCGCATGGCCAGCTGCAGGCCCGCGCCGACGGCGGGGCCGTTGACCGCTCCGATGACCGGGATCAAGGTGGCGTCCATCAACCTGTGCAGTTCGATGAGCCGCTCGGGGTAGTCGGCCGCGAACACGTCACCGCTGAGGTCGGCGCCGGCGCAGAACGCGGTCCCCTGCCCGGTGAGCACGATCGCCCGGACCGTCCCGTCGCCGGCTTTCTGGAAGGCTTCCCGCAGCTCCTCGACGAGCTGGGAGTTCAGTGCGTTGCGGCGCTCGGGTCGTTGCAGCTCGATGGTCAAGACGGCCTCGGCCTGGGTGACACCGATCATGAAGGTCACCTTATATAGCCTCGTGTCGTGAGTCGTATCACGGCCGGTCAACTCCGGGACGCGGCGCTCGATGAGGGGTCCTTTCTCAGCTGGGACAGCGCGCCGCCACCGCTGCAGCTCAGCCAGTCCTATGCGCAGGAACTGGCCGACGCCCGCGCCGCCACCGGACTGGACGAATCGGTGCTCACCGGCGAGGGCCGCATCTTCGGGCGTCGAGTGGCGTTGGTGGTCTGCGAGTTCGGCTTCCTGGGCGGCTCGATCGGGGTGGCCGCGGCCGAACGCATCACCGCCGCCCTCGAGCGGGCCACCGCCGAGCGATTGCCGCTGCTGGCCTCGCCGAGTTCGGGCGGTACCCGCATGCAGGAGGGCACCGTCGCGTTCCTGCAGATGGTCAAGATCGCGGCCGCGGTCACGCTGCACAAGCAGGCCCACCTGCCCTACCTGGTGTACCTGCGCCACCCGACCACGGGCGGGGTGTTCGCGTCGTGGGGGTCGCTGGGGCATGTCACGGTCGCCGAGCCGGGCGCCCTGATCGGCTTTCTGGGCCCCCGCGTGTACGAGCTGCTGTATGGCGAACCCTTCCCGGAAGGTGTGCAGACCGCGGAGAACCTGCAGCGTTACGGAGTCCTCGACGGGGTCGTCGCCCTCGACGAGCTGCGGGGCACGCTGGACCGAGCGCTGAGCGTCATCGCCGACCCCGCACAACCGCTGCCGGACCCGGCGCCGGCGCAACCGGTCGCCGACGTGCCGGCCTGGGATTCGGTGGTGGCTTCGCGGCGGCCGGACCGACCGGGCGTCGGGCATCTGTTGCGGCACGGCGCGAGTGACGTGGTGCTGTTGTCGGGCACCGGGGGCGCGTCGACCACCCTGCTGGCGCTGGCGCGATTCGCCGGCCAGCCCGCGGTGGTCCTCGGCCAGCAGCGAGGTGCCGGCGGGTCGGAGAAGGGACCAGAAAACGGCCCAGAAAAGGGCCGCGTAGGGCCGGCCGCATTACGCGAGGCCCGGCGCGGCATGGCGCTGGCCGCCGAACTGCGCCTGCCTCTGGTGCTGGTGATCGACACGGCCGGGCCCGCGCTGTCGGCCGACGCCGAGCAGGGCGGGCTCGCCGGCCAGATCGCCCAGTGCCTGTCCGAGCTCGTGACGCTGGACACCCCAACCGTGTCGGTGCTGCTGGGACAGGGCAGCGGCGGGCCGGCACTGGCGATGGTGCCCGCCGACCGGGTGCTGGCCGCCCTGCACGGCTGGCTGGCGCCGCTACCACCTGAGGGGGCCAGCGCGATCGTCTTCCGGGACACCGCGCACGCCGCCGAGCTCGCCGCCAGCCAGGGGATCCGCTCGGTCGAGTTGCTGGGCGCCGGGATCGTCGACGTCGTGGTGCCCGAGGAGCCCGACGCCGCCGAGGAGCCGGTGAAGTTCAGCCGGCGGATGTCGCGCGCCATCGCCGCCGAGCTGCACGCGTTGCGCGACGTGCCGGACGACGAGCGGCTGGCCACGCGGCTGCGACGCTACCGCCGCATCGGCGTGCAGCCAGAGACCTGATCGGAACTGTCGGCGCGACTTTCCCGCCGCGTCCCACGGTCGACGACCGAAATCCGGCAAAATGTCGAGCATGGACACTGGAGCGACCTCACCTCGGGTTTTGGTCGTCGACGACGACTCCGACGTGCTTGCCTCGTTGGAACGCGGTCTGCGGCTGTCCGGTTTCGAGGTGTCGACGGCGGTCGACGGCGCCGAAGCCCTGCGCAGCGCGACCGAGATGCGCCCGGACGCGATCGTGCTCGACATCAACATGCCCATCCTGGACGGGGTCAGCGTGGTCACGGCACTGCGCGCCATGGACAACGACGTGCCGGTCTGCGTGCTGTCCGCCCGCAGTTCGGTGGACGACCGGGTGGCGGGGCTGGAAGCCGGCGCCGACGACTACCTGGTCAAACCGTTCGTGTTGGCCGAGCTGGTGGCGCGGGTGAAGGCGCTGCTGCGCCGTCGCGGCGCGACCGCGACATCCTCGTCGGAAACCATCACCGTGGGTCCGCTGGAAGTCGACATCCCCGGCCGACGGGCCCGGGTCAACGGTGTCGAAGTCGACCTGACCAAGCGGGAGTTCGACCTGTTGGCGGTGCTGGCCGAACACAAGACCGCGGTGCTGTCCCGCGCCCAGCTGCTGGAGCTGGTCTGGGGTTATGACTTCGCCGCTGACACCAACGTCGTCGACGTGTTCATCGGGTACCTGCGCCGCAAGCTGGAGGCCAACGGAGGGCCCCGCCTGCTGCACACCGTTCGCGGGGTCGGGTTCGTACTGCGCATGCAGTGACCGAGTCGGAGCAGGTCATGCGCATCTTGGCGCGGACCTTCGCCCGCACGCCCTCGCTGCGAACGCGGGCTCATCGGTGGCGACAGTGATCGGCGCCGCGGCGGTGTTCGCCGGGCTGCTGGCGGTCTTCGCGGTGCGGCCGTTCACACAGCTCGCTCGGCACACCCGCTCGATCGACGCGAACGACGAGGCACCTCCGTTTTTGCCCGCTCCGCGGGTCACTTTCGCCGGGAGGAGTTGCGCCAGGGCGTGAAAGCGGCCCGCACGGCCGCTTGCTCGTCCTTGAACCAGACCTGAGCGACGGTGAGGTGATAGACAGGGTCGTCGGGAGTGTAGAAGAGCCTGGTATCCGAGCGGCCCTTCACCGACCAGCCGGACGGTCCGCCACCCTCGGGGGTGGCGCGCGCGGAGCCGGGACCATAGGGCGCATAGGGCAGCTTCGGCCGCTTCGCCGGCGCACCTTTGGCGGGCCGCGGCCTTTTCCCGGGCGGGGCTTTGGCGGGCGGGGCTTTGGCGGGCGGGGCTTTGGCGGGCGGAGCCTTGGCGGGCGGAGCCTTCTTCGCCGGTGGCGCCTCGGCGGGCGGAACCTCTCTCGACGGGACCGGCGGTACCGGACCCATCGTCGACGGCCACTCGTGGGGTGCCGGGAAATCCGTGGTCATCGAATCCTCGACAACCGGGGCCTGTTCGGCGGCCGGAACCGTCGCTGAGAGCAACTCGACAGCATCAGCTATCTGGACGGTGGGCGACTCGAGAGCGGTCGGTAGTGGGCCGGGCCGCTCCGTAGCACCCGCCATAGCGGCCCCCACAGACTGCTCCAACAGCGACGAGCCCTTGGGGGGTCGGAGTATCAGCACCGACGTCAGCACCAAGCCCATCACGAAGGACAGGCCGACCAGCCACCAGTGCACGTGACTCATCGCCGCACACCGGTATCCTGGCCGGTCGGATCGGCAAGTACCTTCCCGGCGGCAAAGCGTTTGATCAGTCTCGTCGCAATCACCCAGGCGACGACCGAGCCCGCCACGAAAGCCGTCAGATACCACAACCATTGGACGATCAAATCCATGCTGCTTCTCCTCAGCTGACCACGATGTCGACGCGGCGATTCTTGGCGCGGTCCTCGGCCGTGTCGTTGGGAGCGACCGCGTCTACCGAACCCAGGCCCCTGACCGCCAACTGGCCGCTCGGGACGCCATGGCCGGCCAGAAAGTCGGCGACTTTCTGGGCTCGCTGGCTGCTCAGCGCAATGTTGATGGCCTCGGTACCGTTGTCATCGCTGTAACCGTTGATCGTCGCGCGCGCCGTGGGACAAGCCTTGAGCTTGTCCGCCACCTCACTGAGGATTTGCTCGTCGGCCGGGGTCAAGCTGAACCCGTCTTCGCCGAATGCGATGCGCCCGCCGGTCACCGCGTTGATGGCCGACGGCAGATCAGGGCACGCCGCGGGGGCCGGAGCAGGTGAGCCGGGCGATGCCGGTCCCGCGACCACAACGCTGTCGACCACGTTCAACCCCGACCACGTGGTCGCGGCGGCGCGTTGGGCGGCGATCTTCTCGTCCTGCGATCCGGCAGTACCCGCCACGACGATGGTGTTCCCGTCGACCGTCAGACGGAAATCGAGAATCGGCGCGCTGTCTTTGAAAAGCACTCCGGCGTTTGCAAAGTCGAGGGAGTCCACTTTGGGGTCGACAATCGTTTGATCGACGATGTTGATTCCCGGACCCAGCGCATTCTTGATCGCAACGATCAGCGCCGCCTTGGCGGAATCATCGGGGAATTTGCCGCTCACCGTGATGTCGTTGCCGTTCCGGACCAGGGAAAGCGGCGCCAAGGACAGCTTCGGGGCACCTGACGTGTTCGACGGCGTCAAGGTAGGGACCGCCCCGCTCGGCCCGCTGGTGGCAGCGGGGCGGTCCAAGGCACCGTCGCCGATCACCGCTATCAGCAGCGGAACAACGACGAGAGCAATCAACCAGGGCAGGCCGAGCGATCTCCGAAAAGACAACGGAATGACCAACAGGGCGATCAGCCAGGGACGACCCAACGACCGCCGGAACATTTCCGGACTGCGCCGCGAGTCGGTCGTTTCGGGCGTTCGGCTCAAATCCGTCCCTAAACTCAATTCCGCCCCCTAGCTCGAATTCCATCCTCATGCCAGTCGGTTCTGCGGGCGCTATGCAGCCTACCCAGTCCGCAGCGCTGCGAGGTTATGTCGGGCACACTGGAGCGGTGGGCAACGGCAGCAAACCGAGCGACACCGATACCCTGGGAGAAATCCGCGCGATCTGGTCCGTGGACGGTTCGTCCTGGCCGGCCTGCTCGGCCAAAGGGCCACGACACGGGCGCAGGGCGCACAGGTCAAGGTGAACATGGTGGTGCGGCGGCTGCCCCGCCGCACACCCTGTTCGCCGGCGCCGACCCGGACATCCTGCGGGACCGGTTGACCGAGTCGGTGCTGACGTCGCTGAATTCCGTTCTGGCCGAGCCGATCCAGGACGTGTTGATGCCCGACGCGCACGACCGGCCGTGCATCGAGGCCACGACCACCCTGGATCTGCATCGCACCCTGGCGATGACGGAGGGCAACATCTTCCACGGCGGGTTGTCGTGGCCGTTCGCCGCCGACGACGACCCGCTGGACACCCCGGCGCGGCGCTGGGGAGTCGCCACGGCCAACGACGGGATCATGCTGTGCGGCGCGGGGGCGCGTCGCGGCGGTGCGGTGTCGGGCATCGGGGGCCACAACGCCGCGATGGCGGTCCTGTCGTCCCTGTGACAGAGCCGCCCGACGGGCCTACCGCCCGTCGATACCGACGTAGTCGCGCTCGGTGTAACCGGTGTAGATCTGGCGCGGACGGCCGATCTTGCTGTCGCCCTCGTCGTGCATCTCACGCCAGTGCGCGATCCAGCCGGGAAGCCGGCCCAACGCGAACAACACCGTGAACATCCGGGTCGGGAATCCGAGGGCCCGGTAGATCAGGCCCGTGTAGAAGTCGACGTTCGGGTAGAGCTTGCGCTCGATGAAGTAGTCGTCGGTCAGCGCCGTCTCTTCGAGCTCCTTGGCAATGCCCAGCAGGTCGTCGTCGCCGCCGAGCTTGGCCAGGATCTTGTCGGCCTGCTCCTTGACGATCCGGGCCCGCGGGTCGTAGTTCTTGTAGACGCGGTGGCCGAAGCCCATCAGCTTGACACCGGCCTCGCGGTTCTTGGCTTTCCGGACGAATTCCTCGACGCCGTCGCCGCTGTCGCGGATCTGCTCGAGCATCTCGAGCACGGCCTGGTTGGCGCCGCCGTGCAGCGGACCCCACAGCGCGTTGATGCCGCCGGAGATCGAGGTGAACAGGTTGGCTCGGGACGAGCCGACCAGGCGCACCGTCGACGTCGAGCAGTTCTGCTCGTGGTCGGCGTGCAGGATGAACAGCATGTCCAGCGCCCGCACGATCTCCGGGTCGACCACGTAGGGTTCGGCCGGCAACCCGAAGGTCATCCGCAGGAAGTTCTCCACCAGGGTCTGCGAGTTGTCCGGATACAGGAACGGCTGCCCGATGGACTTCTTATAGGCGTACGCCGCGATGGTCGGCAGCTTGGCCAGCAAGCGGGTGGTCGACAGCTCCACCTGCTCGTTGTCCATCGGGTCCAGCGCGTCCGGATAGTAGGAGCTCAGCGCGTTGACGACGCTGGACAGCACCGGCATCGGGTGGGCGTTGGGCGGAAAGCCGTCGAAGAACCGCTTGAGATCCTCGTGCAGCATGGTGTGTCGCTGGATCCGGTTGGTGAACTCCGCCAGCTGCGCCTTGTTCGGCAACTCCCCGTAGATCAGCAGATAGCTGACCTCGATGAATGTCGACTTCTCCGCCAGCTGCTCGATCGGGATGCCCCGGTACCGCAGGATGCCGGCATCGCCGTCGATGTAGGTGATGGAGCTCTTGGTGGATGCGGTGTTGACGAAACCGTTGTCGAAGGTGGTGTACCCCGTCTTGGCCAAGAGAGACCCGAGCGCAATACCGTCGTTTCCTTCGGTGGCGCGAACGACTTCCAAGTCGATCTCGCCCCCCGGATACCGGAGGGTTGCGCTGTCGTCGATGTCGGCCACGAGAACCCCTTTGCACTCTGGCTGGTCTGATTATGGCTGGCCCGCACTGGGTGCGTACTACTGAAGGTAGTCGTTCTCGCGGCGGCGCGCCTGCCCGGGGTCGGGTTCGCCGGACGTGCGCCCCTCTGGCCGGGCGAGACCCGGCACCACCGACGCATCCGCACACAGCCGGCGGCGGCGGCGGTCGACGCCGGCGAGACGCACCGTCAGGGCTGCAGGCGTTCGACGCGGCCGCCGCTGACCCGAATCCGGTTGTGCAGCCGATTCTCCCGCCCCTGCCAGAACTCCACCACCTCGGGCGCGATGAGGTACCCGCCCCAACTCGGGGGCGTCGGCACGCATTCGGAATCTGCGAACCGCGCGGTCACCTGCGCCAGCTGGTCAAGCAGCGCATCCCGCGACGCGATCGGGCGCGACTGATGCGACGCCCACGCTCCCAGCTGTGAGCCGCGCGGCCGCTTGGCCCAGTAGCCCTCGGTGACGTGGGCATCGACCCGGCTGACCGGCCCGCGGATGTGGACCTGGCGGCCCAGCCGGAACCAGGGAAACGTGGCCGACGCGAACGGCGTCGCGGCAATCTCGTTGCCCTTGGCCGAGTCGTAGTTGGTGAAAAATGTGATTCCGGTCTCGTCGGCGCTCTTGCACAGCACCGTCCGGCTGACCGGTAGTCCGTCCGCGACCGTGGCCAGCACCATGGCGTTGGGCTCGGCCAGCCCGGCCCTCTCGGCGTCGTCAATCCACTTGCGGAACAACGCAAGCCAGCCCTCAGCCAGCCAGCCGGCATCCAGATCGGGACTGCCGTCTTTTTCCGCCGACCCGTATTCCACCCGCATCTGCGAAAGATGCATATTGTCCGGCCCTGCCATCCACACCACGCTACCGTTCGTGACGCGGTAGCTACCGGCCGGTAGGAGAGCTCCCGCAAAGAGGTGCGAGAATTTTCCTATGACTGTGGTCCCGGATGACTTCGTACCCGGCCTCGAAGGCGTGGTCGCCTTCACCACCGAGATCGCCGAACCGGACAAAAACGGCGGCGCGCTGCGCTATCGCGGTGTCGACATCGAGGATCTGGTGAGCCAGAAGGTCACGTTCGGCGACGTCTGGGCGCTGCTGGCCGACGGCAGGTTCGGCCACGGGCTGCCGCCCGCCGAACCCTTCCCACTGCCGATCCACACCGGTGACGTGCGTGTCGACGTACAGGCGGGCCTGGCGATGCTGGCACCCATCTGGGGCTACAAGCCGCTGCTCGACACCGATGACGCCACCGCCCGCGCGCAGTTGGCCCGGGCGTCGGTGATGGCGCTGTCCTACGTCGCGCAGTCCGCGCGCGGCATCTACCAGCCGGCGGTTCCCCAGCGGGTCATCGACGAATGCCCCACCGTCACAGCGCGTTTCATGACGCGGTGGCAAGGTGAGCCGGATCCCAGGCACGTCGAGGCCATCGACGCCTACTGGGTTTCGGCAGCCGAGCACGGCATGAACGCCTCGACGTTCACCGCGCGGGTGATCGCTTCGACGGGGGCCGACGTGGCCGCGGCCTTGTCCGGTGCTATCGGCGCGATGAGCGGGCCGCTGCACGGCGGGGCCCCGGCCCGGGTACTGCCGATGATCGAGGAGGTCGAGCGCACCGGTGACGCCCGCGGCCTGGTCAAGGGAATCCTGGACCGCGGCGAGAAGCTGATGGGATTCGGGCACCGCGTTTATCGGGCCGAGGACCCGCGCGCGCGGGTGCTGCGCGCCGCCGCCGAGCGGCTCGGCGCCCCGCGCCACGAGGTCGCCGTCGCCCTCGAGCAGGCCGCGCTGGCCGAGCTGCGCGAGCGCCGCCCGGATCGCGCCATCGAAACCAACGTGGAATTCTGGGCCGCGGTGATCCTGGACTTCGCGCGGGTTCCGGCCAACATGATGCCGGCGATGTTCACCTGTGGGCGCACCGCGGGATGGTGTGCCCACATCCTCGAGCAGAAGCGACTGGGCAAGCTGGTCCGCCCGTCGGCCATCTACGTCGGACCGGGCCCGCGCAGCCCGGAGGCGGTCGAGGGCTGGGAGCGGGTGCGCACCAGCGCCTGAACGGATGCGCACCAGCGCCTGATCTTCGCGCGAGCGTAGCCACACCGCGAATTTCGGCCCAATTTTTGTCACTGTGGTTACGCTCGCGCGTGGGCGGCTGCCAAGGCGCGAGAAAGCATATCTACGCCAATTGTTGGGGAGGGTTCGCTCTCCGGCTGGGGCAGAAGCTGAAGGCTCGTGGAACCACAGCTTGTCGAGGTGGCGGCAAGGTACAGCAGCACCCGTCGTCAGAAAAGCCCCAGCCGGCGGCGTGGCCGGGGTTGCGCTGCAGCAGCGGCGGCGAGCATGTCGGCGACCTCGGTGAACTTGTTGCGCGGCCGCCCGTCGCGACGACCGCGGGCGATTTCCGCGGCGTCGATCGCACGCCACCCCGCCGAGCCCACGACGTCGGGCCGACGGGCCCGCACCAGCTCGTCGAGCGCCCGGGGCCGGGCCTGCGGCTCTGACAACGCGCCGGCGTTGAAATCGGCGACCAGGGCCTGCACGGTCTGGACGGAGCAGGACTTGTTGGTGCCGATGAACCCCGTGGGACCGCGCTTGATCCACCCGGCGACGTACGCGCCGGGAACCGGCCGGCCGGAGCCGGGATCGAGCACCCGGCCATACTTGTTCGGCACCGTGCCGGCTGATTCGTCGAACGGAAGATCGCGAATCATCCTGCCGCGGTAGCCGATCGACGTCAGCACCAGGCCGGCATCGAGTCGGCGCGGCTCCCGGGTGCCGGTGACCGAGAACTCCACGCCAGCGGCACGGCGCTCGCCGACCACGCGCTCGGTGTGAGCTCGTAGGCGAATCGGATTCGCGGGCGCCCGGCCCCCGAGGGTGGCGCCGAACCGTCGCCGAGTGCGCTCAGGATCTCCAGCTTGTTCCTGGTCAACGCGTCCGACGCCGTCGCGCGATCCCGTGCGACCAGATCGCGGTCACCGGCATCCAGCACAACCTTCGACGAGCCCGTGAGCCCGATCAGCTCGGGCAGCGTGAACGCCGACTGGGCGGGACCGCGCCGCGCGGCGATCACCACTTCACGCAACGCGGAGCCACGTAAGGCGTCGAGTGCGCGGTCGGAGATGTCGGTGCGGGCCAGGTCTTCCGGGTCCGCGGTGAGCACCCGGGCCACATCGAGCGCGACATTGCCGTTGCCGATGATCACCGCGCGCTCGTGGCCCAGATCGACCGGCAGCTCGGCGAAGTCGGGATGCCCGTTGATCCACGCCACCACCTGGGTGGCGGTTCCGGTGCCCGCAATACCCACGCCGTCGATGTCGAGCCGACGGTCCTCGGGCGCACCGACGGCGTAGAGCACAGCGTGATGATGCGCCAACAGCTCGGCATGGCTCAGGTGTTCGCCGACCTCGACGTTGAGGTAGAAGCGGAAGTCGCGGTGACCGACGACGCGATCGAAGAGCCGGGTGACCGTTTTGGTGTCCTGATGATCGGGTGCGACCCCGGCGCGCACCAGGCCGTAGGGGGTGGGCAGCTTCTCGAACACGTTGACCCGCACGCCATTCTGGGTGAGCAGTTCATCGGCGGCGTACATCGCCGCCGGCCCGGATCCCACGATCGCCACGCTCAGCGGCCTGCGACGGGCCCGCACCTCGACCGCGGGGATCACCGGGGCCAGCTTGGAGGTGGGCGGCAGCTTCACCCCCGCGGGCCGCTTCGGGTAGAACGACGCGTTGATCTCGATGAACGGCAGCTGCCTGGCTTCCAGCCGGGCGTCGGGCGCGATGGCGCCCGCCGGGCAGGCGCTCACGCAGGCCCCACAGTCCACGCAGGCCACCGGGTCGATGTACAACATCTCCGAGTCGGCGAAGCCCGGCTCGTCCGGTGTCGGGTGGATGCAGTTCACCGGACACGCGTAAACGCAGGACCCGTCGTTGCAGCACGACTGGGTGATCACGTGCGGCATGAAAACCCGGAACGAGCTAGGCGGCCGGGGCCACGGCAAGGTGCTGGCGTTGCGGCTCGCTGCGGTAGCGCGACGGCTTGCCGTCGATCTTGCAGAGCCGCCACATCAGCCGCGCGAGACGATTTTCCATCAGCCCCGTGTCACATGCCAGCATGCGCACGTCGGCGAACATGTCGCTCAACCACTTTCGCGACTCCGGCGACTTGAAGAAGAGCTCCTTCTTGACCGCGCGGGGGATGTCGAACTCCGCCCAGAAGGCCTTGGGCGGCACCACGATGGCCTGGCAGAGCACGCGCATCGTCAGCGGGTAGAACAGCGAGATCCAGAACCGCTGCCTGCGGGTCAGCTGCGGCAACCGCTTGCGCAGGAACTCGTGGGCGAAGGAGATGTGCCGCGCCTCCTCGGCCACGTGGATGGCCATCACCCGTTCCATGATCGGGTGCAGCGCCTTGCCCTCGCGGAGCACATTCTTCTGGGTGTGGTCGATGGGCTCCTCACCGGCGAGCACCCCGATGAAGAACGCCGCCGGCAGCGGCCCAGCCACCAGCGGGACCAGCGGCGAGATCCAGCGCAGCATCCGCGGCATCCCGGGGACGTCGGCCCCGACCCGGTTGACCATCTCCTGGAACATCATGGTGTGGTTGCACTCTTCGACGGATTCGTGCAGGCAATACCGGTATTCCGGGGATCCGTTGGGCAGCCAGAACGTGTAGTTCATCAGGCCGCGGATCAGGATGGACTCGAAGTGCAGCCCGACCTTGGCCACGTTGGCCTGCCGCCACATGCCGATCTTGATCCTGCGCTCGTCGGACTGCGCCTGATACCAAGGGTGGCGGCCCAACGGGTCGGTCGCCGGCAGGATCCACCGGGGATCGTCGTCGGTGACCGCGAACTCCGGCGAGTCCCAGTCGATGTCGGTGTAAGGGTTGAAATTTCGCCGCACCGACCCCTCGGACAATGTGGCGAGCATGTCGACGTACTCGGCGTCGTCACGCACCTCCATGGTGCGGCGCCAACGCCGGACCGTCCGCGTCCTGTCCATCCCGAGAGCCTCCCCGAACGAGGTTTACATTTGGACGTGCAATGTCTAGACAGTACCGCAGGTACCGGATATGTGCCAGGTCCTTGCGAACCACCGTGACCTGACCGGTGGTCATGCGCGTGGTGCAGCCTGGCTCACCGTCGAAGGACGCGGCCGGACCACCGCTCGTGGCCGCCGAGGCGCCTCACTACGCTGATGAGCATGGCTGACCAGCTCGAGATTCCCGCTGACCTCAAACCGCGCGACGGCCGCTTCGGATGCGGCCCGTCCAAGGTCCGACCCGAACAGCTGAACGCGCTGAACACCACCGCGGCCGGCCTGTTCGGCACGTCGCACCGGCAGGCGCCCGTCAAGAACCTGGTAGGCCGGGTGCGCTCGGGAGTGGCCGAGTTGTTCTCGCTGCCCGAGGGCTACGAGGTCATCCTCGGCAACGGCGGCGCGACGGCGTTCTGGGACGCCGCGGCCTTCGGGCTGATCGACAAACGGTCGCTGCACCTGACCTACGGCGAGTTCAGCTCGAAGTTCGCCTCCGCCGTCACCAAAAACCCGTTCGTCGGCGATCCCGTCGTCATCAAGGCGGAACCCGGCAGCGCCCCCGAGCCGCAGTCCGACCCGTCCGTGGACGTGATCGCCTGGGCGCACAACGAGACCTCGACGGGCGTGGCCGTGCCGATCCGCCGCCCGTCCGGTTCCGGCGACGCGCTGGTCGTCATCGACGCCACCTCCGGGGCCGGGGGCCTCCCGGTCGACATCACCGACACCGACGCCTACTACTTCTCTCCGCAGAAGAACTTCGCCAGCGACGGCGGCCTGTGGCTGGCCGTCATGAGCCCGGCCGCGCTGGCCCGCGTCGAGTCCATCGCCGGCTCGGGTCGCTGGGTGCCCGACTTCTTGTCGTTGCCGATCGCGATCGACAACAGCCTGAAGGACCAGACCTACAACACTCCGGCGATCGGCACGCTGGTGCTGATGGCCGAGCAACTCGACTGGATGCTGGGCAACGGCGGGCTGGACTGGGCGGTCAAGCGCACGGCGGATTCGTCGCGGCGACTGTACTCCTGGGCCGAGGAACGGCCCTACACCACGCCGTTCGTCGCCGACCCCGCCCTGCGTTCGCAGGTAGTGGGCACGATCGACTTCGCTGACGACGTCGACGCCTCAGCCGTCGCGAAGGTTCTGCGGGCCAACGGCATCGTCGACACCGAGCCGTACCGCAAACTCGGCCGCAACCAGTTGCGCGTCGCGATGTTCCCCGCGGTGGATCCCGATGACGTCAGCGCCCTCACCCGGTGCGTCGACTGGGTCGTCGAGCGGCTTTGACTGCACCGTCATCAGCCGGCAACCGGCAACCGGCAAGCGTGTCAGATCCGCTTCTGGACATCAGCTGGACTAGAGTGCGCACGTGATGGGTCCGTTGCCGACGCACCTGGACCCCGCGAGGAGAAGCCATGCGGGAACTCAAGATGGTTGGGCTCGATGCCGACGGCAAATACCTCATCTGCGAAGGCCGCGCCCCCGCAGAGCAGTTCAAGCTGGCGGTCGACGACCGGTTGCGGGCCGCCCTGCGGGATGACCCCGCAGGTTCGGAACAACCGCAGCTCGACATCGAGATCACGAACATGCTGAGCCCCAGAGAGATTCAGTCGAAAATCCGCGCCGGCGCGTCCGTCGAGCAAGTGGCGGCAGCATCGGGCTCCGACATCGCGCGGGTCCGCCGATTCGCCCACCCGGTGCTGCTGGAACGTTCCCGCGCGGCGGAGCTGGCGACGGCCGCACACCCCGTTCTCGCCGACGGCCCGGCCGTGCTGACGCTGCTGGAAACCGTGAGCACCGCCCTGGTGACGCGCGGCCTCGATCCGGACAAAGTCGCCTGGGATGCCTGGCGCAACGAAGACAACCGTTGGACGGTGCAGCTGGCGTGGAAGGTGGGCCGCTCTGACAACGCCGCACACTTCTGCTTCGTGCCCGGCGCCCACGGCGGCACGGTCAGCGCGGTCGATGACACGGCCAGCGAATTGATCGACCCGAGCTTCGAACGCCCGCTCCGGCCCCTCGCGAGGGTGGCCCATCTCGACATCGAGGAAAGCGCAGAGCCCGAGGCCGCACCGCGGGCTGCTGCGCCCGCAACTGCTCCACCGCCCGAGCCACCCACGCATGCCAGGCGGGGTAAGCCGGCGATACCGGCCTGGGAAGATGTGCTGCTCGGAGTGCGTTCGAGCGGGCAGCGCTAGCGGTTCCCCGACACCGTCAGGGCCAGCAGCACCAGCCACCCGCCGAGAACTCCCACTGCCGCTCCCAGCACGAACCAGCGCAGCACCGGCGTCCGCCGCCAACCCCACAGCGTGGGCGCGAGCCCACCCGCCGCCACCGCGTTGAGGCCGACCGCCAACAACGGATGCACCCGGATCAAACCCAGGCTGAGCACAACTATCGCGGCACCGGTGACCGCGGCGACGAACCCTGCCACCGCCAATCCCGTGGCCCACGGCACCGAGTTGTTCACGACCGCAGCCTAGATCGTTCGTAGAAAGCCAAGGCCGCCGCAGTCGCCACGTTGAGCGAGTCGGTGCCCCGCGACATGGGGATGCAGACCCGCATGTCACTCAACCGTAACGTGGCCGCCGTCAGTCCCGGGCCTTCCGCGCCCATGACGACCGCGATGCGTTCGCCGCACACCGCCGCCATCGCCTCCGGCAGCGCCCGGGCGTCGCTGCGTGGGGTCATCGCCAGCAGCCGAAAACCGTTTTCTCGCAACGTCACCAGATCGCCGGGCCAGGCACCGGCCCGCGCATACGGCACCAGCAAGGCATGACCCATGGAAACCCGGACGGCGCGGCGGTACAGCGGGTCGGCGCAGCCGCTGCCAAAGATCACCGCATCCACGCCCAGGCCCGCGGCGTTGCGGAACATCGAGCCCAGGTTCTCGTGGTCGTTGACACCCTCGAGTACCGCAAGAGTGTGGGCGCCCTCGGCCACCTGCGCCACCCCGTATTCCGGCACCCTTCTCGCGACCGCCAGCACGCCGCGGTTGAGATGGAAACCCACCACCCGCGCCATGAGATCGGCGGAGGTCCGATAAAACGGCGCCGCAACACCGGCCAGGTCACCCGCGAGTTCGGCCAGCCTGCGTTCGGTGCCCAGCAGCGCGTGCGGGGTGAACCGCGACGCGAGCATGCGCTGGACCACCAGGACACCCTCGGCGATCACCAGCCCTTTGCCGCTGGGCAGGTCAGGACGGCGATCAACGCTGTTCAGGTCGCGGAAATCGTCGAGGCGGGGGTCGTCGGGGTCGTCGACGTCGTGAACGTCCGGGCCGTCGGGCGCCTCGCTCACGGACTTTCGTCGACGAGGGCCAGCATCAGATCCGTGGCGCTGCGCAGGGTCTCGCGCTGCCGGACGTCGAGGGTGGCGAGCCGCTTGACCAGCCACTCCTGCCGGGCACGCCGAGTCGCCTTGACCAACTCGGCGCCGGCCTCGGACACCGAGATCAGCACCTGCCGGCCGTCGTCCGGATGCGGGACGCGGTCCACCAACCCCATGTCGGCCAGCGAGGCGATCACCCGGGTCATCGACGGCGGCCGGACCCCTTCGCGCAGCGCCAGCGTGCCCGGGGTCATCGAGCCCTCGTTGACCAAGGTCGCCAGTGCCGACAGCTGGGACAACGACACCGGCGACGAGACGTTGCGGAACCTCAGCTGGCGGGCCAGCCGCATGACGGCCAGCGACAAGTCGCTAGCCGTCCGCGCATCGCTGTCAGGCATGGCGCGAGGTTACACGCAACCGGATGAACGCCAGAGGCCGACCGGCCACAGGACCCGCCGGACCGGCAGCCTGGACTCCGGCGAATTCGGCCGTTCGCCGGTGGCCCCGCGCACGTGTCCGGGTAGCCCCTGTCGGCCCAGAGAAGGTCGCGCGCAGCGGCGACGCTATGTTGTCGGCTATGTCTGTCGGGCCGGGCCGGGGCCGCAACCCACCACCTCTGCCGCCTGCGCTGCTCGAGGTATGGCCAGTCATCGCGGTCGGCGCCGTGGCCTGGCTGTGCGCCGCGGCGGCCGCCTTTCTCCTTCCTTCCCTGCACGGTTGGCGCCCGGTGACGGTGGCCGGGCTGGCAGTCGGGTTGCTGGGAACAGCCATCTTCGTCTGGCAGCTTGCCGCGGCCCGGCGCGGCGCCCGAGGCGCGCAGGCCGGGCTCGAGAAGTATCTCCACCGGAAATGAAGTCGGCCGCAACACGTCAGACGCGGAAAGGTCGATGACAGCCCGGCTACTGCGAGCCGCTCAAAGCTGCCGCCGAGCGACGCTAGTCCGGCGGCTCCTGCGGCGCGGGCTGGGGCTCGGACAGCTCGGCGGCCGCCTCCGGAGTACCGGGCAACTGGGGCTCGACCTCGGGGCGGGGCTCCGCGATCGGCGGCGTCTCCGTGACGTCGAGCATGCCGTCGTCGTAGGCCTCGTACCTCGGCGAGCCGCTACCTGCCGGGGCAGGCGTGTCCGAATGAGCGCCGCAGCCATAGAGTTTGTCCACGACGTGGCCGTCGGCGGACAGTTCGTTGCCGCAGACCCCGAACATCGCGCCCAACGAGCCCGCCAACGGCAGGAAGAAACCGCAGTCGCGGCAGACCCGTTTGGTGGACCTCGCCATCGGGGCCTCGGGCCCGTAATTCCCGGTGTGCCACCTCTCGGCAACGTCCGACCGGCCCAGAACGCCCAGTACCCAGCGCCGCCCCAGCCCGAACTCCGCGGCGGTCTCGTCGACCTGGGGGTCACCGCTGGCGGTATAGCCCGGGACCAGCCGCGGGTCGTCGGCAGCCGGTGCCAGGAGATCTCCGGGGCTCAGGTCCCCGGGCCGCACCCGCTGCTCCCACGGCACCCACTCGGGCGCCAACAAGGCGGTCGGACCGGGAATCAGCACGACTTCGCTGATGGTGGCGTGCCCGGCTCCCTGGGGGGCGGCGACGACTACGGCCCACTGCCAGCCCTGGTAACCGGGTAGGTGCGCCAGGAAGCGATGGGTCGCGGCATTGGGGTCCTCGTAGCTCACGCCCAGGTGGTCACCGACTGCTTCGGGGCCGCTGAACTCCTCCACAGCCGTTCTCGCCTGGTCGACCGCACCCGTGAGCACCTCCGCCAGCTCTTCGTGCCAGTCGGTCACGGTGGCTACGAAGGTCTCCTCGATGGGTCCGGTCACGCTCACCTCTTTCTGCATCGCGCCTCCAATACTAGGGTGCGTGCCACACCCGGTGACCTACGGACGAAGGAAGCCGCCATAGGGGAGAATTGCATCGTGTCTGGACGGCGGCGTGATGATCCGGGCCGTGTGGCCTCCAACCCGGGCCGCCGGACCCTCCCGGACCTCAGGGGATCTGCCAACCAGCATCCCGGCATGGCCAATTACCCGGCCGACGGTGGCGATCATCGGCGTGCGCATCGCCCCACCCCGATGCCGAGCGCCAACCGTTACCTACCGCCCCTCAGTGAGCGATCAGAATCGGGCCGAAAATCCAGTACGCCGCGTGGTCCCGCTCCGGCTGAACGCATCACCGTCACCCGCGCCGCGGCACAGCGCAGTCGGGAAATGGGCTCTCGGATGTACTCGATGGTGCAACGCGCAGCCACCGCCGACGGCGCGGACAAGTCCGGGCTGACAGCGCTGACATGGCCGGTGGTGGCGAATTTCGCGGTGGACGCCGCAATGGCCGTCGCGCTGGCCAACACGCTGTTCTTCGCCGCGGCCACCGGGGAGAGTAAAGGCCGGGTCGCGCTGTACCTGTTGATCACCATCGCGCCGTTCGCGGTGATCGCGCCGTTGATCGGTCCGGCGCTGGACCGGTTGCAGCACGGCCGCCGCGTGGCCCTGGCGACGTCGTTCGCGTTGCGCACCGGACTGGCCGCGCTGCTGATCATGAACTACGACGGCCCGACCGGCAGCTACCCGTCATGGGTGCTCTATCCGTGCGCGCTGGCCATGATGGTGCTGTCGAAGTCGTTCAGCGTGTTGCGCAGCGCCGTCACGCCCAGGGTGATGCCACCGTCGATCGATCTCGTGCGGGTCAACTCCCGGCTTACCGTGTTCGGCTTGCTGGGCGGCACCATCGCAGGCGGCGCGATCGCGGCGGGTGTCGAGTTCGTCTGCACCCACCTGTTCAAGCTCCCGGGAGCGCTGTTCGTCGTCACCGCGGCCACGATCACGGGCGCCATGCTGTCGATGCGGATTCCGCGCTGGGTCGAGGTGACCGCCGGCGAAGTCCCGGCGACACTGAGCTACCGCACCGACAGCGGCCCGCTGCGCCGCTGGGGGCACCTCCCACGTGTGGGGGACTGGCCCGAAGAGGTCAAAAAGGTCAGCGGAACACTGCGACAACCGCTGGGCCGCAACATCATCACCTCGCTCTGGGGCAATTGCACCGTGAAGGTGATGGTGGGCTTTCTGTTTTTGTACCCGGCCTTCGTGGCCAAGGCGCACCAAGCCAACGGCTGGGCGCAGCTGGGCATGCTGGGCATGATCGGCGCCGCGGCGGGAATCGGCAACTTCGCCGGCAACTTCGCCAGCGCCCGCCTCCAACTGGGCAGGCCCGCGGTGCTGGTGGTGCGCTGCGCGGTGGCGGTGTGCACCGTCGCCCTGGCGGCGGCGGTGGCAGGCAACCTGACGGTGGCGGTGATCGCGACACTGGTCACGTCGGGATCCAGCGCGATCGCGAAGGCCTCGCTGGATGCCTCGTTGCAAAACGATCTGCCGGAGGAATCGCGGGCGTCCGGGTTCGGGCGCTCGGAATCCACGCTGCAGCTGGCCTGGGTGCTGGGCGGGGCGCTCGGGGTGTTGGTCTACACGGATTGGTGGATCGGCTTCACCGCGGTCTGCGCCCTGCTCATCCTCGGTCTGGCGCAGACTCTGGTGAGCTTCCGCGGCGACTCGCTGATTCCCGGCCTCGGGGGCAACCGTCCGGTCATGGTCGAGCAGGAAGGCAGGCGGCGGGGCGCCGGGAGACCGGCGGCGGTGCGGGAGTGAGAACCCGGCCCACGCGGGGTGTGTCATTGCTGGTCGTGACCCTGGCGATGTCGCTGTCCGTGGGCGGCGGGGTAGCAACATGGCTGTTCGTGCGTCAGCCCGGTCCGCAACGGCCGCAGATCAGCGCGTACTCGCACGGACACCTGACCCGGGTCGGGCCCTACCTGTACTGCAACGTGCTCGATCTCAGCGACTGTCAAAATACGCAGACCCAGGGCGAATTGCCGGTCACCGAACGCTACCCGGTGCAACTCTCGGTGCCCGAAGCGATCTCCCGGGCGCCCTGGCGGCTCCTGCAGGTGTACGAGGACCCGGCCGACACCAGCGCCACCCTGTTCCGGCCGCACACCCGGATGGCGGTCACCATCCCCTCCGTCGACCGCCGGCGGGGTCGGCTCACCGGCATCGTCGTGCAGTTGCTGACGCTGGCATTCGCTCCCTCTGGTGAGTTACGCGATGTCCCGCACGCGGAATGGTCGGTGCGGCTTACCTTCTGAGCGATCACCGAGATGCCGGATTGCCCCGGATTGCCCCGGATTGCCCCGGATTGCCCCGGATTGCCGAAGTGTCGGGTTGTGGGGCATCAAGTCACCGATGCGTGGGACGAAAGGCTCCTGACTGCGCGATCGCAGGCTTCTAGTTTAGGGTCAAGAGCGCCGAATTGAACTTTCCAGTGATTGGACATCGATATGGCCAGCGACATAGCGAATCCGGGAATCGTCGTCGGGGTCGACGGATCCCCCGACGCGACTGCGGCCATGCAGTGGGCGGTCCACGAGGCGGGGATGCGCAACGTGCCGCTGACGCTGGTTCACGCCGCGGTACGGTTGCCGGCCGGCTCGCCGTCGCTCGAGTGGTCGGGTGAGTCGCTCCCGGCGGAAATCGTCGCGCAGCTGGACGCGAACGCACGACAGGTCCTCACCGACGCTGCCAAGCTCGTCGAAGACATGACGCAGGACCATCGCCTGGGTGTCAACAGCGAGTTGTCCGCCGCGGGACCCGTCGCCGCCCTTGTCGACCTGTCCAGGAGTGCTGCCATGGTGGTCGTGGGAAGAAGCGGCCACGGCGCACTGGAACGAGCGCTGCTGGGATCTGTCAGTACCGGATTGGTCCATCACGCTCATTGCCCGGTGGCAGTGATACACAGCGACTATTCGCCGCCGACGCAGGGAAGCATCCTGGTCGGCGTCGACGGGTCACCGGCGTCGGAACTGGCCACCGCGATCGCCTTCGACGAAGCTTCTTGGCGCGGTGCGGATTTGGTGGCCCTGCACGCCTGGACCGACGCCGAAGTTCCCGACCTCCCCAGCCGGGAGTGGGCCGGAACCACCCGGACGTCCTGGACGAGGCTGCGCTCGGCGGCCGAGGAGACATTGGCCGAGCGCTTGGTTGGCTGGCGGGAACGCTATCCCGACGTCACCGTCCATCGCGTGGTCGTCACCAACCGACCCGCGCAGCATCTCATCGAGCACTCGGCGTCTGCGCAGCTGGTGGTCGTCGGCAGCCACGGGCGCGGTGGCTTCGCTGGGATGCTGCTCGGATCGGTGGGCACCGCCGTCGTGCAGGCCGTGCGCGCGCCGGTGATCGTCGCCCGACAGGGCTAGCTAACAAGCCTCCGAACCCTGGATGACGCGCTCGCCTTCCAGGGTGGGCCCGGGCGGCGTTCCCTTCCCGAAGGGATTGCCGCCGAGCGCTTCCCGGCCATGCGGAGTCAGCCAGTTTTCCAGGTCGGGCCCCTTGGGCACGATTCCGGTCGGGTTGATGTCGGCATGCACGATGTAGTAGTGCCGCTTGATCTGGTCGAAGTCCACGGTGTCGCCGAAGCCCGGAGTCTGGAACAGATCGCGCGCGTAGGCCCACAGCACGGGCATCTCGCTGAGCTTGCAGCGATTGCACTTGAAGTGCCCGTGGTAGACGGGGTCGAAGCGAACCAGCGTGGTGAACAACCGCACATCAGCCTCGGTGATGCTGTCCCCCGACAGATACCGCTGGCCGGCCAGGCGATCGCTCACCCAGTCCAGACCGGCGAACAGCCGGTCGTAGGCCGCTTCGTAGGCCTGCTGTGAGCCGGCGAAGCCGCAGCGATAAACGCCGTTGTTGATCTCGGTGTAAACCCTCTTGTTCACCTCGTCGATGTCAGCCCGCAGCGACTTCGGGTACAGTTCAGGCGCGCCGGCGCGATGGTGGGCGGTCCACTCCGTCGAGAAGTCCAGCGTCATCTGCGCGAAGTCGTTGGTGACCACCGCGCCGGTCGCAATGTCGACGATCGCGGGGACGGTGACGCCTCTGGGATAGTCGGGGAATCGCTTGAAGTAGGCATCCTGCAGCCGCGCGATCCTCAGCACGGGGTCCACGCCGCCGCGGTCGAGATCGAACGTCCAGCTCCGGTGATCGTGTGTGGGTCCGCAAAAGCCAATGGAGAGAACGTGTTCCAAACCCAGCAGCCGCCGTACGATGATGGCGCGGTTGGCCCACGGGCAGGCCCGGGCGACGACGAGCCGATACCGACCGACCTCGACCGGGTAGCCATCGCGTCCGTCGGCGGTGATCCGCGTGGTGATGTAGTTGGCGTCCCGGGTGAATTCGCCCGCCGGTGCGACGTAGAAGGCCATGGCGGCAATTCTGCCCCGGCGCGAAGACGCTCCGCGCCTAGGGCGTCAAAAAGCGTCGAGACAGGTCGGTTTGGGTCGACGGTCCCGGTTCCCAGTGCGCGATCCAGGGGCCGGTACCCTCCGACGGGTCGAAGACGCCCTTCTCCAGCCAGGTGTAGCGGCCTTCGAGCACATCGCGAGTCAACGCGACGTCGCTGCTGTCGGTGTTGGTCCACAACGCGTGGAACAGCCCTTCGACCCGCAGGGTCGCGTGCCGGCAGAACGTGTCGGCCAGCTCGTAGGCCTGCCGGCCTACGGTCGGGTCGCAGACCCGCTGCCCCTCGGCACGCACGCACACCGCCGACATCGCGAAGAGTTCGGCGCCGATATCGACCACGCGCCCCAGAAAGCCCTGCCTCTGCTCCAGCTTTGCCTGCCAGCGCGCCATGCCGTAGAACGTGTTGCGGGCCAGCTTGCGGGCGGAGCGTTCGACGAACCGCAGATGAGCCGCCAGCGGGCCGAACTCGCTGTAAGCCGCAGGTCGTTGACCTTCACCAAAGATGAGCTTGGGCAACCACTTCGCGTAGAATCCGCTTGCGCCGACGGCCGCGGTCGCCTTCTGCCGCAGATCGGTGTCGGGCTTGGCGAGGTCGCCGGCGGCGCTCAGGTGGGCGTCCACCGCTTCGCGGGCGATCAGCAACCGCATGATCTCGCTGGATCCCTCAAAGATGCGGTTGATCCGCAGATCACGAACCAGCTGTTCGACGGGCACCGCGCGCTCCCCGCGCGCGGCGAGGGATTCCGCGGTCTCGTAGCCACGTCCACCGCGGATCTGCATGAGCTCGTCGGCGATCAGACAGGCCATCTCGCTGCACCACAGCTTGGCCAGTGCAGCCTCGATGCGGATGTCGTTACGGCCCTCGTCGGCCATTTGCGAGGAAAGCTCCAGCACCGCATCGAGCGCGTAGGCGGTCGCGGCGATGAAGGCGATCTTGCGGGCCACCGCTTCGTGCCCGGCCAACGGCCTGCCCCATTGGATGCGCTCGCCGGACCACTCGCGAGCGATCTTCAGCGCCCACTTCGCCGTCCCGGCGGCAGTCGCCGGAATCGACAGCCGCCCGGCGTTGAGCGTGGTCAGCGCGATCTTGAGGCCGTCGCCCTCACGGCCGATCAGGTTGTCGCGCGGCACTCGCACGCGGTCGAAACGGGTCACGCCGTTCTCGATGCCGCGCAGCCCCATGAACTGGTTGCGCCGCTCGACGGTGATCCCCGGCGAGTCGGACTCGACGACAAAGGCGCTGATACCGCCACGGTGGCCGTCGCTCTGAGGTACCCGCGCCATGACCACCAGCAGCTCGGCGACCACACCGTTGGTGGTCCACAGTTTCACCCCGTCGAGCTCGTAAGCCTGGCCGTTGTCGACTGGCGTCGCCGTGGATGCCAGCCGCGCCGGGTCGGACCCCACGTCTGGCTCGGTCAGTAGAAATGCCGATATGGCGCCGGCGGCGCAGCGCGGCAGGAACTTTCGCTTCTGTTCCGGGGTACCGGCGAGTTTCAGCGGCTCCGGCACACCGATCGATTGGTGGGCCGACAGCAGCGCGCCGAGGCTGGCGTTGACCGTCGAAACCATCATCAGAGCCCGGTTGTAGGCGACCTGCGACATCTCCAGACCGCCGTAATCGACCGGTATTTTCATGCCGAAACAGCCCAATTCGGCCAGGCCCTTCACGTACTCGTCGGGAATCCTCGCCTCGCGCTCGATGACGCGGCCGTCCACGGTCCGTAGGAACTTCTTCAGCGCGTCCAGGAAAGCGACGGTACGGGCCTCCTGCGCGTCGTTGGGCTTGGGAAACGGGTGGATCAGGCCCAGCCGGAACCGACCCAGGAACAATTCTTTGCCGAATGACGCTTTTTCCCAACCGGTTTCGCGGGACTCCTCGGCAACGGCTCTGGCCTGTTCTTCGGTGACATGTGCTTGCTGTGGCATTGCAGCCTCCTCGCTGGTCGCAAAGCAAGGAGTACCCAGCACACGTCGTTTCTCACGCCACCACACCGCACGACTGCGGGACCTTCCGCCGCGCCGCCCGCCGCCACGCAAGACGTCAGGCGTCGAGTTCCCGGGCCACAGCTTTGACCACCTCGGAAACCCGGCGGGCCGTCTTGCGGTCCGGGTAGCGGCCCTTGCGCAATTCAGGCTGCACCGCGCTCTCCAGCAACGTGATCATGTCCTCGACCATGCCGTGCAACTCGTCCGGGCTGTGCTTGTGCTCGGCGGGCACCTCGCGGCGGGTCTTGGTGAGGCTGGGCGGCGGCTCAATCAGCTTGAGACTCAACGCCTGCGGTCCGCGCCGACCCGAAGCGATGCCGAACTCCACCCGCTGCCCGGCTTTGAGCCCCTCGATGCCTTCGGGCAGCGCCGACGCGCGGACGTAGACGTCCTCGCCGTCCTCCTGCGACAGGAAGCCAAACCCCTTTTCGGAGTCGTACCACTTAACCTTGCCGGTCGGCACTGGTTTCACCTGCTTGTCTGACGGCTCACTGGTTGGACAACACAAATCGCGTCCCGACTACGCAGGACGCGATGTCGCGTGACGATCCTACTCGGATCGTCGTCTGCCGAGCACCACCGCTTGTCGGTTACTCGCTAGGCTGACATTACCGCGGAGGTGACATGCGCCCGATCCTGAACATTGTCTGGCTGATATTCGGCGGCCTCTGGCTGGCCGCCGGCTACCTGGTGGCGGCGCTCGTCTGTTTCCTGCTGATCGTCACGATTCCGTTCGGGTTCGCGTCGCTACGCATCGCCTCCTACGCGTTGTGGCCTTTCGGCCGCACGATCGTCGACAAGCCGACGGCCGGCACCGGGGCACTGGTGGGGAATGTCATCTGGGTGGTGCTGTTCGGGGTGTGGCTGGCGATCGGACATCTGGTCAGCGCCGTGGCGATGGCGCTCACGGTCGTCGGCCTGCCGCTGGCACTGGCAAACCTCAAGCTCATCCCGGTCTCGCTGATGCCGCTGGGCAAGCAGATCGTTTCCCTTGACTCGCTGGATCAGTTCGCGGGGGTGCCCGCATGACGCTGACCGCACTGGGCGTACCCACGGTGCGCGGCCGCACGGACCGCCGTTCCGCATCGGGGCACGCCCCGGCCGACGGTCCTTTGATCGACGCCCACGGCCGGGTCGCCACCGATCTGCGGGTGTCGCTGACCGACCGTTGCAATCTGCGGTGCAGCTACTGCATGCCCGCCGACGGGCTGGACTGGCTGCCCGGGGAACAACTCCTGCGCCCCGACGAGCTGTCCAGACTGATGTGTGTCGCCGTGACCCGGCTGGGTGTCACCAGCGTGCGGTTCACCGGCGGCGAGCCGCTGCTGTCCCGTCACCTGGAGGAAATGGTCGAAGCGGCGGCCCGCCTGCGGCCGCGGCCGGAGATCTCGCTGACCACCAACGGCGTGGGATTGGCCCACCGTGCCGCCGCTCTGGCCGGGGCCGGCCTGGACCGGGTCAACGTGTCGTTGGACACCATGGAACGGGCCCGCTTCGCGGCCATCACCCGCCGGGACCGGCTGGGCGACGTGCTCGACGGCCTGACCGCCGCCAAAGAGGCGGGCCTCGCCCCGGTGAAGGTGAACGCCGTGCTCGACCCCGCCTCCGGCCGCGAGGACGTCGTCGCACTGTTGCGGTTCTGCCTCGACCACGGCTACCAGCTGCGGGTCATCGAACAGATGCCGCTGGACGCCGGGCATCAGTGGCGGCGCGGAGCGGCGCTGAGCGCCGACGACGTGCTGGATACGCTGCGGTCGCACTTCCGGCTGCGGCCCGATCCGACGCCGCGCGGGTCCGCTCCGGCTGAGCTGTGGCTGGCCGACACCGGACCCGACACGCCGGCCGGGAAGGTCGGTGTGATCGCGTCGGTTTCACACGCATTCTGCGCGTCCTGCGATCGCACCCGGCTGACGGCGGACGGACAGGTCCGCAGCTGCCTGTTCTCCACCGAGGAGACCGACCTTCGGGGCTTGCTGCGCGGTGGCGCGGGCGACGACGCGATCGAGTCGGCCTGGCGCGACGCGATGTGGGGCAAACCCGCCGGCCACGGCATCAACGACCCCGGCTTCATCCAGCCCGCCCGACCGATGAGCGCGATCGGCGGCTAGCGCGATGAGTGACACGCCCGCCGAGCCGGCCGGGATGCAGGTGACGGTCCGCTACTTTGCCGCCGCGCGTGCAGCCGCCGGAGTGGAATCGGAAACCGTGGTGGTGCCAGCGGGCACGACCGTGACCGGGCTCGTCGACATGTTGGCCGTGCGCGGAACCCGACTGGCCACGGTATTGAGCCGGTGCTCCTGCCTGCGCAGTGGGATCGCCGTACGAGACCCTGCGACGGCGTTGTCACCCGGTGACACCGTCGACGTCCTCCCGCCGTTTGCCGGCGGCTGAGGCATGTGACATATCTCACGTAACGGAAAGATAACGAGCGAGACACGGCCCGGTCTCGAGCCCTGTGAGCTGCGGAAACCTGCACCGCTGCTCGACTTTTCGAAGGTCCCCAAAGCGGAAACGCCGGATTGCGCCAAACGTGACGCCCCCGGCGGAAACCGCTAGCCTCTCCCGGAGGTTCGCCAAGCAAGCCGAACGGCGTCCCTCCCCCGCCTATCGCGCCGAGCTCCATCCAGTAGGTGGGGGCAGACCATACGTGGATGGAGGCGGGGGTCCCAACGGGTCCGCCGTGACCGATCCGGAGCCGCTCCGCGACTCCTTGGGGTGAAGCCGGCGTCGTCTCGCTGCCGAGTACGACGCGGCCGGGTGGCCTCTCCAACCCGAACCCGACAGCTGACCTCGCAGGCGCTAGATGAGAGGACTTACCCGGCGCGTATGAGTGGACGTCACCGCAAGCCCACTATGTCAAACGTCAATGCCGCCAAGATCGCCTTTGCCGGGGCGGTGCTCGGTGGGGGCAGTATCGCCCTCGCCGGCCAAGCGGCCGGCGCGACCGACGGCGAATGGGACCAGGTAGCCCGCTGCGAGTCCGGTGGCAACTGGTCGATCAACACCGGCAACGGCTACCAAGGCGGCCTGCAGTTCAGCCAGGGCACCTGGGCCGCTCACGGGGGCAGTGACTACGCGCCGGCGGCTCAAATGGCCAGCCGGGAACAGCAGATCGCCGTTGCCGAGCGGGTGCTGGCAACCCAGGGCCGGGGCGCCTGGCCCGCGTGCGGACACGGGCTGTCGAACCCGACGCCGCGCGACGTGCCGGCACCGGCGGCGATGGACGCTCCCCCGGAGGACGCTCCCCCGATGGACGCTCC